>DATBCP010000027.1:0-3635 GCA_036270435.1 Rhizomicrobium sp.
AGTTCGCCCCGATCTCGATATCGGCCTGTTAGCGAACTTCAAAACCGGACGACGCTACCGTTCTTTAATTCGCTAATGTCCTGCGATTCCGAAATTCGCCCGGAGATCGATATAAAGGTCTTGCGAATTTCGGAATCGGGACATTAGCGTGACTACGTCAATTGCCGTCCACGACTTGTCGCACCGCTATGGCGGTGTGGAGGCCGTCAGCGGCATCAGCTTCGAAGTCGCGGCAGGCGAAATCTTCGGCCTGCTCGGTCCCAATGGCGCGGGCAAGACCACGATTCTGGAATCCATCCTGGGCCTGATCACGCCCGATGAAGGCCGCATCGCGATCGGCGGCATCGATGCGCGCGACGATCTGTGGGCGGTGCGCGCCATAACCGGCGCGGCGCTGCAAGCGACCGGCCTGCAGGACAAGATCACACCGCGCGAGGCGCTGGACCTGTTTGCCGCTTTCTACCCCGCGCCTCTCAGGACCGACGATCTTCTGACCCGCTTCGGACTGATGGAAAAAGCCGGTGCCCGCACCGAAACCTTATCCGGCGGACAAAAGCAACGCCTGGCGCTGGCGCTGGCTTTTGTCGGCGCCCCCCGAGTGCTGGTGCTGGACGAGCCGACCACCGGACTGGACCCGCAAATGCGCCGCGACGTCCAGGATCATGTCCTGGCCATGAAAGACAGCGGCCGCGCCATCCTGCTCGCCACCCATGACATGGAGGAAGCGGTGCGGTTGTGCGACCGCGTCGCCGTCATCGCGCGGGGCCGGATCGCGGCGACCGGGGCGCCGCGCCAGTTGATGGCGGAGCATGGCGGCAACCTGGACGATGTCATTCTGCATCTGACGGCGCCATGAACGGCCTCCTTGCTCTCACTGCCGTCAGCCTGAAGCTGAATTTCCGCAACCGGATGGCGATTCTCTACGGCTATCTGTTTCCCCTGATCTTCCTGGTCGCTTTCTGGGCGGTGTATCGCAACGATCCGGTGCCTTTGGCGCTGCATGTGGGCCAATTCCTGACCATCACCATCCTGGGCAGCGCCTGTTTCGGCCTTCCCACCACCATCGTCAGCGAGCGCGAGCGCGGCGTGTGGCGACGTTACGCCTTGATGCCGGTGGGCCGCTGGGTCTTTGTCGTCGCCATGCTATTGGCGCGGGCGGTGCTGCTGTTCACCGCCGCCTTGCTGCAACTGGCGCTGGCGTTCGGCTTTGGCCTCTCCCTGCCCGCTCATCCCGCCGATCTGCTTGGCGCATTCGCGCTCGCATCGGCCGCCTTTCTCGCCTTTGGCATGGTGATCGCCATGCTGGTGGACAATGTGCCGGCGGTACAGGCGCTGGGCCAATGCATCTTCCTGCCCATGCTGATGATCGGCGGGGTGGCGGTCAGGCTGGAAAGCCTGCCCAACTGGGCCCAGCACGTTTCCGCTTTCTTCCCTGGCCGCTATGCGGTGGAAGCCATGCAGCGCGCCGCTACCGGCAATGGCGGCGCGCATTTCGATTTTCTGGCGCTGCTCCTAATTGCCGCCGCTGGCGCGGTGGCCGCAACCGCCATGTTCCGCTGGGACAAGGCGGTTAGGCCCCGGCGCGGCTGGCTGCTGTTGGCCCTGGGCATCTGGCTGGCGGTGGGGACGATGGCCGAGATGCACGGTCGCCTCATGGTCAGCCAGCCGGAGGACAGACCCCAAGAGGGGCGCGATGTCGGGACGTCAACGGATTATGTGGTTGCGAAACCGGCTCTCTTCCCTGCACCCAAGACCTCTTGGCGCGACGTCACCGATGCCGACATCGACGGCGTCGCCTTTAACCGCCTGCCACCCGACGAAGGCATCGTCTCGCCGGTATCCCGCAGCGACGAAGTGCCCGACCCGGCCGTCCAGCCTGCGCTCGACCATATCCGCGACGCCCTGCCCGCCTGGGCGCCTGGCAAGGTCAACGATCCGATGCAACGGGCGCGCAACCTGCTGGCGATCGCGGCGGTGCCGGACATCCTGCAAATGGAACAGGTGGAGCGCTTTGTCCCTCGGCTGGTCTTCGCGCGATTGCAGGCTGTCATCCCCCCACGCGACCTGCCCAAGATTCTCTATTGGATCGCCCTGCATCCTGATGACGGCGACGACGCGGCGATCCATCAACTGGGCGTGTTCGGCCTGCCGGACATTCGCGGACCCTCCAAACCGGTGCGCGGCCGCATCATGCTCTATGCTTTCAAGCTGCTGGGGCGGCTGACCGGACATCTGCCGGTGAATTGAACTGCATATCTCCATATAAAAAACTGTCATTCCCGCGTAAGCGGGAATCCAACTTCAGGAGACAAGCGCCGTACGAAAAAGTTGGGTGCCCGCTTTCGCGGGCATGACACGTCATTTGTTCCTTAAAGCGACGCACTCACCCCACCGCGCACAATCGCGCCCGGCGCCGGAAAACCAACCACATCCTCATAATGCTGGTCGAAAACATTATCCACGCCCAGGCGCAGCGCCAGATTGGGCAGCATTTTATAGGCGACCGCCAGATCAGCGCGTGTGTGGCCGGACAGGGTCACATCTCCCGTGGGAACGGAATTGTCCACCATGGCGCCGACATGATTGACATCGAAGATCACATTCCAGTCCGAGGTCGGCTTCCACATCAATGTGCCGCCCGCCAGCCAGCTGGGCACGTCGCGAAGAGCCGCGCCGGTCAGTTGGTTGCGAGCATTGGTGTAGGACAGGCGCGGCGTCGCCGTCAGCGTGCCCCCAAAGATTCCGTAGGTAAACGCCAATGACGTCTCGATCCCGCGCACATGCACGGTGGAGAGATTGACCAGCTTGGGCACGGCGCCGGGACGGAAATCGATCAGGTCGCGGTAGTTGGTGGCAAAGGCTTCCGCCTTCCAGGTGCCGAAATCCCACAATCTCTGACTGACGCCGCCTTCCCAATTCTCCGCCTCTTCCGGTTTCAAGTTGGGGTCCCCCACGATGGGATTGCCCAGGGCATAGAAGCTGGGCAGTTTGTAAGCCTTGGCCCACATCACTTGAAACTGCGTGCCCCAATCGCTCAGCGCATAGTCGGCGCGCAGCTGCGGGCTGAAATGATTTGTGTCGCCGGTATCGTCATAGCGCGCGCTGCCCGACAGAGCGAGCGCCGGCGTGAGATGATAGCGCGCCTCGCCAAAGCCGGCCCACAAGGTGCGGTTCAAGGCAAAGTGGCTGGGCACCCTGGCTGGACCGAACTTCAGATAACCGTCATCGACACCATGTTCGGCCTGCGTGTCCACGCCTACAGCCGCGTCCAATCCCGGCAACGGCGTCAGACGGTTGGTCCAGGTGACCTCATGGCGGGCGAACCGCGCATTGTCGTCATTGGCGGGAATGCCCGATGGCGTCTGGGCACTGGGCGCCACACCCGGCGAGGTGGCGTCGGAACCGCGATCATAGAGGCCGTAATCCAACGCCATGCTCCACCCTTGACTGATGCCGCGAGCCGCATGCGCGCCGAATACGCCTTCCTGGATATCGCGATGGTCCAATGTGCGCAGCACGGACAAACGCGGACCGCCGCTGGAATCCGGGAAAGACGTGGCGATGCTGCCGCCATACCGGCCATTGAAACTTAGGGCGATGCCCGCAATCTCCGGCAGGGCCAGTGCGGTATCCAG
>DATBCP010000028.1:0-9878 GCA_036270435.1 Rhizomicrobium sp.
GCGCGGCCGACAATTCGATCAGGTTTTCGCCTTCATGCGCCACCGGCAGGCGCAGATCGGTGTCCTTTCCAACCGGCACCAGGCGCGAGCCGAACGGTTTGCCGTCGATGCGGATGTCCACCACCGCGCTGGTCTCGCCGCCGCCGCCCAGATCGTCCACCCTAAGCCGCAGGTTCGCCGATTGCCCGACAATGGCGAAGCGCGAGGCGTTCAACACCGTCAGCTTGCGGTCGCGTTCGCCATGCGCGCCCGCCACCAGGACCTGCAAGGGCGCATGCAGCGCAAAATTTTCGGGCGGGGGCGCGTCATGCACTTCGCCGTCGGTGATCAGGATGGCGCCCGCCACGCGTCCTTGCGGCACATCCGCCAGCGCGGCGTTGAGTGCGGCAAAGGCCTGGGTGCCGTTATTCTCGCCCGTCGCGGTGGTGGTGACACTGGTTTCGCGCACAATCAGGCCGGGCTGCTGGGCCAAAAGGCGCTTGATTTGCGCCCGCGCGGTTTCGGCCTGGGCGGCGCGCTTGCCCAGGCTCATGCTTTGCGAGCGGTCGGTGACGATCACCGCCACATCCGGCAGCGGCGCGTGCTTTTCCTTGACCAGCAAGGGGCCCGCCAGCGCGAACAGCAAGACCGCGAAGGCGAGGCCGCGGGCCCAGGCTCCTCTCGCCCGCGCCGCGAAACCATAAAGGGTGATCAGGACCGCCAAACCGATCATCACCCATAGCAAGGTGAGCGGAACGACTGGTGCGAAAGCCAGCCGGGTCATGGCGGTCCCCGGTCATTGCCCAGCCGCTGCAGCAGGGCCGGAGCATGGACCACATCGGTCTTGTAGTTTCCGGTCAGCGCATACATCACCAGATTGACGCCGAAGCGGAACGCTACTTCACGCTGCAATTCTCCGCCGGGAGACGGCGCGAATTCAAAACGACCGCCGGAATCCACTGCCCAGGCCGCCGCCCAGTCATTGCCGCCTATGATCACCGGTGACACGCCATCGCCGCCGCGCGCCGGCGGGGCGCCGTTCTTGGGCGGGGGCGGCAGCGCCTCCACCCAGAGATCGCCACCGATCCACCGTCCTGGAAAGTCGCGCAGGATATAGAAGGTCTTGGTGAGAACATGATCGGCCGGTATGTGCTCCAACGGCGGCAGGTCTAGGCCTGCCGTCAGCCGTCGCAGAGTCTGTTCGCCGGGTGACGCAGAGCCCCTGGCCGCGCCCAAGGTCAGATCGCGGGTGTCGAAAAAGATGGTGCCGCCATTGCGCAAGTAATCCCCGATGCGCAACAAGGCCTTGGGCGACAGGCCTTTCTCGCGCGGGTCCATCGGCCAATAGAGCAAGGGATAGAGCGAGAGATCATCCTGCTCCGGGTCCAGGCCGATCGGCTCCAGCGGCTCGTAGGAGGTGCGCGTCTTCAACATCAATCCCAGACCGGTGAGTCCGGCCTGGCTGACGGAATCCACATCCTCCAACCCGGTCTTCACATAGGCCAGGCGGGTGTCCAACGCCGCCTTCATGTTGGTGGCGTCGTCAGCGCGGGCTTGCGGCGCCGCCATCTGGAAAGCCAGCAGGATCGCGGCTGCCGTGCCCATCCATCTGAGCTTGCCGGGTGTGAAACCACGCAGCCACAAAGAGACGAGCGCATCCAGCAACAGCAGCAGCATAGCGGCGGCCAGGAGATAGGGCTCCAAGGCCTTGGCATGGGTATTGCCGTAGGCCTGCAGTCCGCCGATCTGAAGCGGTGTCAGCCGGTCGTTGGCATGCAGGACATTGAGCGCGCTTTCCACCTCATGCGCGCCGTACAGGCCGGGTGGATGCTGCGGCGAGACGCGCATGCGCGAGAACTGCTTGGCGGGGATTGGCATGGCGTCGGCGGGCGGCGCCATGGCATGGCCGAAACCGTCCAACAGCGACACAGGCGGCAGGCTGGTCAATCCCGCCAGGTCGCGCGCCGGCGTGCCCGCCGACAGCGCCAGGAGCCGCTTGAGCATGTCGACATAGAGCCCCGAGATGGGCAGTGACGACCAGCCGGGGCTGGCGGAGGTATGAAACAGCACGATCCAGCCCGAGCCCACCGCCTGGGCAGTGATCAGGGGCGTGCCGTCGGTCAGCCTGGCCCAGGTGCGGCTGGGCAATTCGGCGCTGGGCTCGGGCAGGATCTGGCGGGTCACCGTGACTTCGGAAGGGATCTCCAGCCCGTTAAAGGGACTGCTGGGATCGAACGGCGACAGATGTTGGGGCGACGACCAGGCCATGGCGCTGCCCAGATAGCGTCCGCCAGCGCGCAGCTTGACCGGCACCAGTTCATCGGAGCCGCCCGTCATGCGTTCGCCCGCAAAACGGATCAAGACGCCGCCATGGCTGACGAAATCCTTTACCTTGGCGATGTCGGCGCTGGGAATTCTCGCCACATCGGCCAACACCAGCACCGAGACATGCTTGTCCAGAAGTTGGGCGATGCCGCCCTTGGCAATCTCGGCATAAGGCGAGAGTGCGCGTTCCAGGTAATAGACGTCGGTCAGTAGCGGCTGGCTCTCACCGGAGGCATTTTCCGAGACGATGCCGGCACTGCGTTGCGCCGCGCCCCGGTCCAGAAGCTGCACGGCGCCGGCGCTCTCCTCAGCCGAGATGGCGAGGCGGGTGGTGGCATTGCGCACCTCCATCGGCAAGGCGATATGGCCTTTGGCAGTGATGTCACCGCGCTTGAAATGCAAGCGCGTAGCGGCGAGTGTCTCGCCGCGCGCGCCGATGGCGCCGGCTTCCACATCCTGCGCCGACCCGGCCCTGGCTCGCAAGGCGGTCAAGGCAAAGCCGCTGGCATCGCGGATCACCGGCAACAGCCCCAATGGCAACTGTTGCGGCGCGTAGATGCCGGCCGTGCCATAGCGCTTCATGGCATCGCGCAAGGTCGTGGCTCCCACGTCCTCGATGCCGTCGCTCAACCAATAGAGCGCGGGCGGCGCGGCGAAGTTGAATCGACCCAGTGCCTGCGCAGCAGCGGCTCGGTCGCCCGGCCAGGCCATGGGTTTCAATTCCTTGGCAATGCGGGCGGCTTCGCCTTCATTCAAGAGCCCGGTGGGAGCCGTGCCGGCGGTGGGAATGATGGCGACGGGACGTCCTTGCGCGCTGCGCAACAGATCGATCATCAATTCCTGGCGCGCATCCCAGCCGCGTGCCGCCGTCCAGCCATTGTCCACCACCAGCACCAGGGGGCCTTGCGTGGCGAGCTTGGGACTGCGGCCCAGCAGGGGATCGGCCAGCGCCAGGATCAACAGCGCCGCTGCCAACAGCCGCAGCAGCAACAGCCACCAGGGGGTGGCGGCGGGTGTTTGCTCCTCGTCTTCCAACCCGCGCAGAAGCCGCAGCGGCGGGAACAAGGTGCGCCGGGGCAAAGGCGGCGTCACCCGCAGCAGCCACCACAGAACCGGCAGGGACGCCAACGCTGCCAGGATCATCGGTGATCCAAAGCTGATCTGGGAAAGGAGGGACGTCAGGTTCATGTCAAGGATCGTTCCGGCGTCCGCCCAGCCGTTCAACCGCCGCCGATGGCGGCATGCAGGGCGATCAGCGAGGCCTGGGGCGCATGATCGGTGCGGTGAACGGCGCACGTCCAGCCCAACCGCGTGGCGGCTTGGGCGATCCGCTCACCATGCGCGGTGAAACGGGCGCGATAAGAGGTGCGGATCCGCTCGGCACGGCCGAAGATTTCTTCTCCCTCGCCCAGGGGCGACTCAAAGCGGGTGCGGCCGGCATAAGGAAAATCCTCTTCCGCCGGATCGATGATGCGCACCAGATGGCCTTCCACCCCCAGCTGCGACAACCGCTTCATGGCATCGAAGGCGCCTTCCTCCAGAAAGTCGCTGAACCAGACCAGCTGGTTGCCGCGTGAAAAGGGGATCTGGGGCGGCAGGAAACCTTGTCCCTTGCCGAACATGGCGCGGCCGATGCGCGTGAGCGCAAGGCGCGATGCCGCGGGCGCGCCTTCCATGCCCATGAAGCCCACCCGCTCGCCGCCGCGCACCAGAAGCGAAGCCAGCGCCAGCAGCAGAAGATCGGCGCGGGCGCGCTTGCTCACCGTGCCCGACTTGAAGCTCATATTGGCGGATGCGTCGCGCCAGAACCAAACCGTTTGCGCCGCCTCCCATTCCCGCTCGCGCACGAAGATGTGTTGCGACTTGGCGGATTGCCGCCAATCGATGTCGGAGGAGGAATCGGGGCTGGCATAGCGGCGGAACTGCCAGAAGCTTTCGCCGATGCCGGCGCGGCGGCGGCCATGCACGCCCAGGCTGACCGAAGCCGCCAGGTGATCGGCTTCGACCATCAGCGGCGGCAGCCCGGCGGACAGGCCATCGGCTTCATGCTGAAGCGCGGAAAACTGGCTCAAAACAGACTCGCGCAGAGCCGCTCGATCACATTGGCCGTGGTGGCGCCTTCGGCGCGGGCGGCGAAATTCAGCGCCATGCGATGGCGCAGCACGGGACCGGCCAGGGCCACGACATCGTCGGTGGAAGGCGCAAAGCGGCCGTCCAGCAGGGCGCGGGCGCGCACCGCCAGCATCAGGGCCTGGCTGGCGCGGGGCCCCGGTCCCCAGGCGATCTGGCCCTGAAGTCCGCTGTCATGGTCGCTATCGGGGCGCGCCGCCCGCACCAAGGACAAGATGGCTTCCATCACCTGCTCGCCCACCGGGATGCGGCGCACCAGGGCCTGGGCCTGCACCAGATCGTCGGGAACGCAGACCTGCTGGGCTTTCTTTTCCTCGCCCATGGTGGTGGCGAGCAGCATGCGGCGCTCGGCTTCGAGCCCCGGATAACCAACATCGATCTGCAGCAGGAAACGGTCGAGCTGGGCTTCGGGCAGGGGATAGGTGCCTTCCTGCTCCAGCGGGTTCTGCGTCGCCAACACATGGAACAGGCCCGGCAGGTCATGGCGGGCGCCCGCCACGGTGACATGCTTTTCCTGCATCGCCTGCAGCAGCGCCGATTGGGTGCGGGGACTGGCGCGATTGATTTCATCCGCCATCAACAGCTGGGTGAAGACCGGTCCGCGGATGAAGCGGAAGGCGCGTTCGCCGCTGAGGCTTTCCTCCATCACTTCCGAGCCGGTGATATCGGCAGGCATCAGGTCGGGGGTGAACTGCACGCGCCTGGTGTCCAGGCCCATCACCACCGCCAGCGTGTCGACCAGCTTGGTCTTGGCCAGGCCCGGCACGCCGATCAGAAGACCGTGGCCGCCCGCCAACAGCGTGATCAAGGTCTGCTCGATCACCTCGTCCTGGCCGAAGATCACGGTGTTCAGTCCGGCGCGCACCTTGGCGAAGGTCTCGGCCGAGGCCGCAAGACGCCTGGCGGCGTCGCGTTCGTCCTGAATGTCGATCTTGTTCATGGGGACCTGAAACTTGCAGGGGGCTGGGGTTATGTTGCACCGTTGGGTGCGAACGGCGCAACCCCGGATATGGGCTTACCATTCCACGATAAAGCATGAATTGTGGCGTCATGACGGCAGATTCATTCGGCATCAGACCCATGGGGACGGGCCCATGAATGTCGCAATGGACGAGCTGCGCATCCGGTTGCCGCAACAGCCGCCGGAACTGGCGGAACATGACGATTACGACCCGGCCCTGCGTGCTGCCATGGCCGGGGCGGTCAAGGCGGCGGTGCTGTTGCCGGTCATCCTGCGCGCCGAGCCGGTCTTGCTGTTCACCCGCCGCACGGCGAGCTTGGCGCGGCACGCAGGCCAGGTGAGTTTTCCCGGCGGCCGCAGCGAAGCGGGCGACCGCTCGCCGGTGGAGACGGCGTTGCGCGAAACCTTTGAGGAAACCGGCATCGCCCCCTCCTTTGTCGCCATGGCCGGCTATCTGGATCGCTATCTCACCGGCACCGGCTTTGACATCCAGCCGGTGGTGGGACTGGTGGGTGAAGGCTTCACCCTGGCACCCGATCCGCGGGAAGTGGCGGAGGTTTTCGAAGTGCCGCTCGATTTTCTCTGCGACCCCGCCAATGTGCGGCGGGAAAGCCGCGAGATCGGCGGGCGCAAGCGCAGCTTCTATGCGATCACCCATGGCGATCATGAGATCTGGGGCGCCACCGCGGCGATCGTGGTCAGCCTGGCCCGGCGCCTAAATGCTATAACTGAGTCGTGAAAATCGATCCTTTTCAGCATGGCTGGATGCCCCGTCGCGCGAAACGGCCTGAGCCGGATCGTGCAGATCAATGGCCAGTGTTTCGGGCCGCTGGCGCGCGACAATTAAATAAGATGCGGTCATGAAAATCGATCCTTCTCAGCATGGCTGGATGACAGCGCCGGAGACCGTGCAGGTCATGACTGCGCTGGGCGATGCGCGCTTTGTCGGCGGCGCGGTTCGCAATGCGCTGCTGGGCGCACCGGTCGTGGATATCGACCTCGCCGTGCCGATGCCGCCGGAGGAAGCGATGGCGCGGCTCAAGGCCTTTGGGCTCAGGACGATAGAGACAGGCCTGGATCACGGCACGGTCACCGCACTCGCCGGCACCCATGCGTTCGAAATCACCTCGCTGCGTCGCGACGTGGAAACCGATGGGCGCCATGCCAAGGTCGCGTTCACGGACAATTGGGCTTTGGATGCGGCGCGCCGGGATTTCACCATCAATGCGCTCTATGCCTCGGCTGACGGCGAGATTTTCGACTACGCCACCGGCGTGGAAGACCTAGCCGCCGGCAAGGTGCGCTTCGTGGGCGATGCGCGCCTGCGCGTCGCCGAGGATTATCTGCGGGTGCTCCGGCTGTTCCGCTTCCATGCCTGGTATGGAAAGGGTGAGATCGATGCGGAAGGCTTGCGCGCTGCCACCGACGCCAAGGACAAGCTCAAGACCCTGTCGGCGGAACGGATCGCCAAGGAATTGTTGCGCATGTTGGAAGCGGGGTCCCCGGGACCTGTTTTGCGGGTGATGGCGGATACCGGCGTCCTGGCGGAGCTTTTGCCCGGCTCCCTGCAAGTGGCTCGGCTGGAACGGCTGGCGGCGCTGGACGCGGCCCATGGCTTTGCGCGCGATCCGATGTTGCGGCTGGCCGCGCTGTTGTCCGACAGCGAGGAAGCCGCCCGGATGACGGCCGACCGGCTGCGGCTGTCCAATGCCGATCGTGAGCGGCTGGCGCAGGTGCTGGGTGGCGAAAGGATCACGGCGGATTTGCCGCCACGGGGCGCGCGGCGGCTGCTCTATCGCCTGGGCCCGGCCTGTTTCCGGGACAAGGTACTGCTGCAATGGTCGGCGGCTCCGATATCAAGTGCGGCCGGGAATTGGCGCGCGCTTTTGGAGATCGCGGACGGTTGGCAGCGGCCATGCTTTCCCCTGACCGGCCGCGATGTGATGCAGGCGGGTGTGCCGGAAGGCCCTGAGGTCGGGCATGTGCTGGCCGTTTTGGAGGATTGGTGGATAGAAGGCGATTTCACCGCCGAAGAGGCTGCCTTGCGGGCCCGTCTCAAAGACCTGATCGGCAAAGCATGACATTGGAGCTGTTGGAGTCTCTGTCCCTGCCTGGCGATCAGGCCAAGGCCAATGAGGACGCCTTTGGGCATAGGCAAGGTGCCGCCATGGTGATCGACGGGGCCACCATGCTGGGTGACGGGCTGATGCCGGGCCCCAGCGATGCCCAATGGATCGCCCAGTTCGGGGCTCGCCGGCTGATGGCCCATCTGGGCGAGGGTGTTGGCGCACGCAAGGCGTTGCGCGCCGCGCTGGCGGACACGCAGCACAGCTTTGAAGCCTTGCGCCGCCATCCGCCGGAAGAGATGTGGCAGACGCCCTGTGCCTCGATGATGCTGGCGGTGGAGGGTGAGGCCGGGTTGGAATTCTTATGGTTTGGGGACTGCGCCGCGCTGGTGAAACAGGATGGCGCCGCGGTGACGGTGGTGGGCGAAACCTTCGACAAGCGCGCCGCCGAAGCGGACCGGGCCCGTCGCATGGCCAAGGAAAAAAACCTGCCGCCGGCTTCGGCGCTGAGCCGCCCGGAATTCATCGATGCCTTGCGCGCCGCCCGCAACCGGATCAATAGCGGCAACAACTGGCTGTTCAGTCCGGATGTGCGGGCCGCGTCGCATGTTTCGCGGCGGGTGATGAAGGTCCAGCCGGGCGCCACGATCTTGCTGGCCACGGACGGTTTGCTGGCGCTTGCCAGCGACTATGGCGCTTACAGCGTGGACGGCCTGTTGGCGGCGGCGATGGAAAAAGGACTCACGGAGCTGGGCGAGGAACTGCGCGCCATCGAATCCAGCGATGCCGGCGGCGATAAGTTTCCGAGATTCAAGAAATCGGATGATGCTACTGCGTTGCTGCTGCGGGTAAACTGAAATTGTCATCCCCGGCGAACATCGCCTGCTCTGCAGGCGATGTGAGGGAAGGGGACCCAGGTGGAAAGAGCGAGTCTAGTCTTCCCACCTAGGTTCCCTTCCCCTCGCGAAGCTATCGCTTCGCTCGGCCGGGAATGACACTGGTGTTACGTGATCGCCTTCCACACGTCATGTCCACCATGCCAGATCATCGAAACGGCGACATAGAGAACAATCACCAGGCCCAGATAGCTGATCCAGCGATAACGTTCCAGCAGCCGCGCGATGAGGTTGGCGGCCGCGCCAATCAGCCCCACCGACAAAAGCAGTCCGATCACCAGTACATCGAGGTGATCGCGCGCCGCGCCCGCCACCGCCAGCACATTGTCCAGTGACATGGAGACATCGGCCAGCACGATCTGCAGGATGGCCCGCTTGAGAGAGGCGTTCGCATCCGGCGCCGCCGCTTCGTGATGCTTGTTGCCCGAAATGTCGCGCCAGAAGCGCCAGCACACCCACAACAAGATGATCCCGCCCGCCAGGGTCAGGCCGATGATCTGCATCAGCGACACGGCGATCACGGCCAGGCCTACCCGCAGCACCACCGCGGCGACCAGACCCCAAAGGATGACCTTTTTGCGCAGCTCCGGGGGCACCCGTGCGGCGGCCAGGCCGATGACCACGGCATTGTCGCCCGCCAGCACGATGTCGATCATCAGGACTTGGGCCAGCGCGATCAGACCGCCTTCTTGGAGCAGAGTCAGTTGCACGCTGGCCCCTTATTTTTTTGGTCGCACGTCCCGGGCGCGGCCGCGCCCGTTTTTCTAAGGGCACCTCCGGCGCCGTCGGCGCGCTCGCACGCGCCCGGCCGATGCTCCCGTGCCAGCGCGACCAGCCCGCCTTCCTGGAATAGGGTGAGCTCCATCATCCCCCCGGAAAGCCATGCGTCTGGCGAAGCGCTTCTCCCAGCACCATCGCGGCGGCCTGCGCCACATTCAAGGACCGCAAGCCTGGGCGTAGCGGGATCACCAGCCGGGCATCGGCCGCGTCATGCACCGCCTCAGGCACACCAGCGCTTTCCCGCCCGACCAGTAGGGTGTCGTCGGCTGCGAAGGGGAAATCGCAATAGGCCATCTCTGCCTTTGTGGTCAGCAGCACCAGCCGCCCTGGCAGGGCCGAAAAATCCGCGTGGAACCGCGCCCAGGAGGAGTGGCGGCAAATATCGGCGCTTTTGAGATAGTCCATCCCGGCCCGGCGGAAATTGCGGTCCGTCAGCAGAAATCCACAAGGCTCGATAATGTCGATCCCGACCCCCAGGCAGGCCCCCAGCCGCATCAGACTTCCCGCATTCTGGGGGATGTCCGGCTCATATAGAGCGATTCGCATTATTCCTCTTGAAAAGAAAAGTAAGTTATGTTTTTCTTCTCGGTAGACTACCTAGAGTCTCCGATGTCCAAATATGATGCTTTGGGAGCGTTTTTAAGCAAGCAAACTGCAGCTTGTGTGCCGATGACGTTCCGGGAAATCGAAAAGGTAACGGGTACGAAGTTGCCCAACTCCAAGCAGTATCCCGCTTGGTGG
>DATBCP010000029.1:0-1777 GCA_036270435.1 Rhizomicrobium sp.
CAAGACCGGCGCACCCAATGCCGGCGGGTCCATCGCGACCGGTGGCAGCGTCCTTTTCGTGGGAGCCACGACCGACCGAACCTTCCGCGCTTTTGATTCCCGCACGGGCAAGGAATTATGGGCGGCCGAACTTCCAAACAATTCGATTGCGACGCCCATGACCTTCCAGGGCAAGGACGGAAAGCAATATGTAGCAACGGAATTCTCGGCCGGCTGAATGTATTCAACCATCCAAAGCCTGCCGGACCTGGAACCAACCAAATTGTCGTATATGGGCTTCCGTAAAAGGGGCGATCGGGCGGCTGACATCGAAAGGCGCCGCGGGTGTCGCGTGGGCGGGGTTCGTCACCCTGGCAGCCACTCTGGTGATCGTGCCGGACATTCCTGTCGCATCCCTGGGCCTTCTCTTGGGCGTGGATCGCTTCATGGGCCAGTGCCGGGCCGCGACAAACTTCATCGGCAATGGCGTGGTCGCATTGGCCGTTGCGCGGTGGGAAAAGGAACTGGATCACCGTAGTTTCACCTGCCCGCGATGCGGGAGCCGGAACCAGAAGCGGCGTTGTGACGGAGATATCGAGGGAGGAAATCATGGACAGACGGGATTTTGGCAAAAGACTGGCGGGTGGCGCTGCGGGCGCCGGACTGGCGGCATTGGGAAATAGGGCGGAAGCAGCAGAACGGGGACCCGCCGCAAAAGATTTATCGTACAGGGTATTTCCTGATCTGCCGGTGCGCAGGAACGACAAGATACGCACGGGCGCCGACTATCATACGCTGGCCGGCAAGGCGGTCACCGACAAGGTCAGCCTGAACTATTTCCGGCGGTTCAATGCCAAGTGGCTCACGGTGATGGCGCACAATACCGCCAGCAAGGAACAGCTGGCGGACTTTCCGCACTTTGGCGGCTTCCTGAACGCCGATGGTCCCTGGGACCTGGACCAGCTCAAGCGCATGCAGGACGACTGCCACAATGTGGGCATGGTGCTGGAAGCGGTGCGCATGGACTCTGCCTATATCATCATGAAAGAAGGTCCCGTCCGCGAACGCTATCTGGACATCATACGCGAGAACATCCGCAGAGCCGGCCAGGCAGGCGCCACGCTTGTGACCATGCACTGGACGATGCTTCCCATCTATCGCAATTTCACCGCGCCCGGCCGCGGCGGCTCGACCTATGTCGGATTCAAGCTGGAACCGAACTGGCGCGATCTGCCGGTTTACGGACCGTCCGGCCGTGTCTCGCTGGACGATTATTGGGGCCGTATCGAATATTTTCTCAAAGGCGTCCTGCCGGTTTGCCATGAAACCAAGGTCAAGCTGGGCGTGCATCCGTACGATCCGGGTGGCATGCCGCTTGGCTATCGCGGCGTGGACAATTGGGATGCCGTCGACTATGCCGCGGCGCTCAAGAAATACGCACTGCTGGTGGACGATCCCTACAACTGCTTCACCTACGAATGCGGGGTTGCCGGAGAATCGCTGCCGGATCCGAATACCGAGATCAATATCATGCGCTGGTTGGCGGAGCGCGGCAAGATTGCCCAGGTCCACTTCCGCAACGTCCGCGGCCACCAGAACAATTTCCTCGAAGTGTATGAGGATGAGGGCGACTGTCCGATGTTCAACTGCATCAAGGTGCTGCGCGACACTGGTTGGGAAGGCACGCTTCTGCCGGATCACAATCCGGAAAACCCCGATGACCCCGGCAAGCTGCAGGCCTATGCTTTCTCCTATGGTTATATGGAAGGTTTGCTCCGGGCGGCGAAAGAGGAAGCCA
>DATBCP010000030.1:0-2874 GCA_036270435.1 Rhizomicrobium sp.
ATCTAACTTACCCCCATCCGTCACAGCTCAGGGTGAGGAGCGGCGCGCAAAGCGCGCGAGCAGGTCCAGTGGACCTGCGAGAGCGACGAACGCCGCGAGCTTAAGCAAGCGGCCGGACGGCGCTGCCGAACATGCTCGCTAACGCTCGCATAGGGCAAGCTTTTCTAATTCGCTTCGCCCATAAGAAAAGCTAAGCCTGCCTCGCTCGAGTTCGTTTTACGCCCTATCCATATCCGCCGGCGCTCGTTTGCGTGGCGCGGGCTGCTGTGGCGGCGGCGGGTTCAGCTTGGCGCAGGCGCCCGCCTGGCGGCAGCGCTCGAACAGGCCGGGGCCTTGCAGCTCCAGCACCAGGGCGTGCAACACCGGGCTGGGACGGGTGACCAGGAAAAGTCCCGCACCCGCCAGGAAAGCCGTCACAAAGATCAGCGCCGCCGTCAACCACCGCATGGCGCCAGTCTAGATGATTTGGCCGTCCGGCTTAACGGTGTCCGCATTAAGTTCCTTGAATCCTTTACGCATTTTCTCTTGACCCACCGAATCAGTCTGTGATTCGTTGACAGGATGCGAATCAAGCGTTCGGTCACCCGGTTTTTCACGGCCCTGGTCCTGCCGGCGATCACGCTGGCGGTGGTTGGCTATTTCGGGACCTACGCCATCTGGGGCAATCGCGGCATCCTGGCGCTGGAAGATGCCCAGGCACAACTCGGCATCCGCCAGCAGCAGCTGTCCGAAGTGCAGGCCAGCCGTCAGCGGCTTGAGCATCGCATCGCCCTGATGAACCGAAACGACCCCGACCTGGTCGAGGAGCTGGCGCGGACCCAGCTGATGGACGGCGCCACCAATCAGGTCGCGGTTCCTCGCACCAAACATTAGCTCTACCAAACTCGGACTTACCTCCCCCGATGCGCGCGTGAGCGCGCTTACATGGGGGAGGTGACCATAGCTGGCCCAGGATGTGAGCCTGAGGCGAACATCCGACAGCCAGCGAAGGTCAGAGGGGGCGACTTGACGCAGAGCGGCACTTCCATGCGCCCGAAACGGGGAGCGCCTAACGACCTGTCGTGCCGCTACCCCTTTTAGGCAATAACATTTCAGAAGTTGCGAACAGTGTTCGGAAAGTGCGGCGCAATAAAATAACAATGTTCTTGCCAACCGGCTTGGGGCTTGCCACAACCCTGTTCAGCTTTACCAAAACCAAAAAAGCGGGCGCTACAAACCCATGCCGGAAGCTGCCAAAAGCAATTCTGAATCCCTGAAAAAACTCTATCACGACATGCTGCTCATCCGCCGTTTCGAGGAACGCGCCGGGCAGCTCTATGGCATGGGCCTGATCGGCGGCTTCTGCCATCTCTATATCGGCCAGGAAGCCGTGGTGGTCGGCCTGATGGGCGCGGCCCGGCAGGGCGACCAGCAGGTCACCTCCTATCGCGATCATGGCCATATGCTGGCGCAAGGCATCGATCCCAAGGCGGTGATGGCCGAACTGACCGGCCGCTCGACCGGCCTGTCGCGCGGCAAAGGCGGCTCGATGCACATGTTCTCGAGCGAAAAGAAATTCTATGGCGGCCATGGCATCGTGGGTGCCCAGGTGCCGATCGGCACCGGCCTGGCTTTCGCCAACAAGTATCGCGGCAACAAGGCCGTGACCCTGACCTATTTCGGTGACGGCGCCGCCAATCAGGGCCAGGTCTATGAGAGCTTCAACATGGCCGAACTGTGGAAGCTTGCGGTCATCTATGTGATCGAGAACAACCAGTACGCGATGGGCACGTCGGTGGCGCGCTCCAGCGCGGTGTCGGACTTTTCCAAGCGCGGCGTCTCCTTCGGCATTCCCGGCGTCAATGTGGACGGCATGGATGTGGAAGCGGTGCAGGCCGCCGGCCTGGAGGCGATGGAATATTGCCGTTCGGGCAAGGGCCCCATCATCCTGTCGGTGAACACCTACCGTTACCGCGGCCATTCCATGTCGGACCCCGCCAAGTACCGCAGCAAGGAAGAGCTGACGGAAATGCGCGAGAAGCGCGATCCCATCGAGAATTTCGGCAAGAAGCTGATCGAGCGCGGGTTGGTGAACGAGCAGGATCTCAAGCAGATGGATGCCGAAGTGAAGCGGACTGTGGTGCAGGCGGCCGAGTTCGCCACCGAAAGCCCCGAACCCGCGCTGACCGAACTCTATACGGATGTGTACGCCTGATGAGCAGCGAGATCCTGATGCCCGCGCTTTCCCCCACCATGGAGGAGGGCAAACTCGCCAAATGGCTGGTCAAGGAAGGCGATGTCGTGAAGTCCGGCACCATCCTGGCCGAGATCGAGACCGACAAGGCCACGATGGAATTCGAGGCGGTCGACGAGGGCAAGATCGGCCAGATCCTTGTGCCGGAAGGCACTGAAGGCGTGAAGGTCAATTCCCCCATCGCCACGCTTCTCGTCGATGGCGAAGCGCCCGGAGCCGCGCCGGCGAAGAAAGCCGAAGCCCCCAAAGCCGAAGCGCCCAAGGCGGAGGTGAAAGCGCAGGCCCACGCTCCCAAGCTGGAAGTCGCCGCCGAACCGGAAGTCCCCGCCGGCACCGAATTCGTCAACCAGACCGTGCGCGACGCGCTGCGCGACGCCATGGCCGAGGAATTGCGCCGCGACCCCGAAGTTTTCCTGATGGGCGAGGAAGTCGCCGAATATCAGGGCGCCTACAAGGTGAGCCAGGGCCTGCTGCAGGAGTTTGGACCCGAGCGCGTCATCGACACGCCTATCACCGAGCACGGCTTTACCGGCCTTGGCATCGGCGCGGCCTTTGACGGCCTCAAGCCCATCGTCGAATTCATGACCTGGAATTTCGCCATGCAGGCGATGGACCAGATCATCAACTCCGCCGCCAAGACC
>DATBCP010000031.1:0-6492 GCA_036270435.1 Rhizomicrobium sp.
CCAGCAGCAGCGGCCCCCGAACATCATCGGGCGCACGCGCCACCATGGCCGCGCCCGCCTTGGCGTCAAAAGCGGCACGCACAAAGTCATGGCCGTCGCGATTGTCGCCCTGCAATGCCACGAACAGATCGCCTTCCTTCAAGGTGCGCGTGTCGATGGAGATGCCGTTCACGGCAAAAGCGCGACTGGCCTTGCCCAAACTCGCCGCTTCCGCTTCCGGATGGGTCCACAGCGTCATGCCGCGCGGCCTCCCGATGCGATGGCGGCCTGGATCGCCTGTTCCCGGTCGGAAAAGGGAAAGACTTCGCCTTTGACATATTGCCCGGTCTCATGCCCCTTGCCGGCCAGCACCAAAACGTCGCCGGTTCTGAGTTCGGCAACTGCAGTGCGAATGGCCTCGGCGCGGTCGCCGATGTCACGCGCGCCCGGCGCCGTGGCCAGAATCTCGCTGCGGATGACGCCAGCGTCTTCGCTGCGAGGATTGTCATCAGTCACGATCACATCGTCCGCCAGTCTGGCGGCGATGGCACCCATTAGGGGGCGCTTGCCCTTGTCGCGGTCGCCACCGCAGCCGAACACCACATGCAGGCGGTTGGCGGTATGGGGCCGCAGCGCCTCCAGCACTTTTTCCAAGGAGTCAGGCGTGTGTGCGTAATCCACATAGATCGGCGCGCCGCTGGCGGCGAAGGCGACTTTCTCCATGCGGCCCGGCGCACCCTTGAGATGCTCCAGCGCCGCAAAGACCTTGGCGGGATTTTCGCCAAGGCCGATGGCCAGGCCGGCCGCGACCAGCGCATTGGAAGCCTGGAATTCGCCGGCCTGGGGCAGATCGATGTAAAAAATCCGCCCCCTGTAATGCAAGGTCAGCGCCTGGGAGCCGCCCTGATCTTCCCGCCGGTCGAGATGGATGGTCTCGCCCTTGCGACCGACGGTGATCAATGTCAGGCCGCGCGCCTCGGCAGCTTGGATGAATCTTTCCGCAGAGGCGGCATCGGCATTGACCACGGCAACGCCGCCCTCCTGCACCACCTCGGTGAACAGGCGGAGCTTGGCGGCCAGATAGGCCTCAAAGGTGGGATGATAATCCATATGGTCGCGGGTGATATTGGTGAAGCCGCAAGCCTTGATTTTCACGCCATCCAGCCGGTGCTGATCCAGGCCGTGGCTGGAGGCCTCGATGGCGAGGCGGTCCACACCCTCCTGCTTGAGCTTGGCCAGCAATTCATGAATCTCGACCGGGTCCGGCGTGGTGTGGGAAAGCGGCATGGCGCCGTTCGGTCCGATGACGCCTACGGTCCCAAGGCTCGCCGCCGGTTTGCCCAACTGCGTCCAGATCTCCCGCAGGAAGGCGACGATAGAGGATTTGCCTTTGGTGCCGGTGACGGCGGCCACGATCTCGGGCTGGCCGGCGAAGAAAGCCGCGGCGAGGCGAGCCAGGCCGGCGCGGGGATTTTCCTCCGCAATGAAGCGCACACCCAAAGCCGCAACATCGTCGGCCAGCGAAGGCGGGCCCATCACCGCCACCGCACCGCGCGCAACGGCATCCTTCACAAAGCGTGCGCCGTCGGTCTTTGTCCCGGCCAAAGCCGCGAACAGATACCCAGGCTTCACCTTGCGGCTGTCGCTGGCCAGACCGGTCAATTCCAGTCCGGATAAGTCTTTTGCACCCAACATGGCGGCGTTTCCGCCCCTTGATCCCATGCTAGATTCCGAATGTGGCGTCATTACGTGTACTCGGCGGAAGTCATTGGCCCGAGGCCAGTTTGGTGGGCTCGGGAATATTGGGGACACCCAGAAGTGGCGCGATGCGCTGGATTATTCGCCCCACAGTGGGAGCGGCAGTCCAGCCGGCCAGAGCGAAGCCGGCGGTCTCCTTGGTGCCATGCGGCTGGTCCAGCAGGATGAACACGACATAGCGCGGATTGTGCACCGGAAAGACGCCGTAAAAGCTGGTGCGCAGGGCATGGGGAATGTAGCGGCCATGCGGTCCCGGCACCTGGGCCGAACCGGTCTTGCCCCCCACATCATAGCCGGGAATGTCGGCTCTTTTGCCCGAACCGCTGGTCACGACATAGCGCAGCAGGTCGCGCATCATCACGCTGGTCTCGGGCTTGATGACTTGTTCGCCGCGCAGGTCGGTGGCGGTCTGTTTCAGGAAGGTGGGCGTGATGCGCCGCCCGCCATTCACCACCGATGCGGCGGCGGCGACAAAGCTCAAGGGCGCGACGGAAATGCCTTGGCCGAAACCGATGGTCGCGGTCTGGATCTGGCCCCAGTCGGAGAATGGGTAGAGCGGGCGCGCTGTTTCCGGCAGCTCGGTCTTGATCGGCTTGAGCAGGCCCATATGGTCAAGAAATTCCCGCTGCCGTACCGGCCCCGACCGCAGCGCGATCTGCAGAGTGCCGATATTGGAGGATTGGGCCAGGATGTCACGCGCCGCCAGGGTGGCGGGCATGTGCTCGGCTTCATGGATGGAATGCTTGCCGATCTTGTAGACCTGGCCAATGTTGAAAACCTCGTCCAGGCTGCGCAGCGTATGATCTTCCAGCGCCAGTGCGAAACTGAAGATCTTGAATACCGAACCCAGTTCATAGACGTCCTGCGCCATGATGTTCTTGCCGGAATCGCCTTCCGAAAGACGGCGCTCATTGGGATCGAAGTTGGGCACCGATACCAGGCCCAACACCTCGCCGGTGTTGACATTCATCACGATGCCGCCGGCGGCATGGGCGCTGAACGTATGGCGCGCCTGATCCACTTCATGCGCCAGTATGTATTGCACCCGCATGTCGATGGAGGTGGCGACCTTACCGCCCGCCGCGGCGCGGATTTCCTTTTGCAGGCCCAACTCCAACCCGCTGACGCCGGTATTGTCAGGATCGGTGACGCCCACGACCTGCGCCGCGTTGCGGCCGTCGGGATAGTAGCGCTTGCCGCCCGGCTCGAATTCCAGGCCCGGCAGACCCAGGTGCATCACCTTGGCCTCGGTGTCGGGCGTGATCTGGCGGGCGATCAGCACATAGGGATGCTTGGCATTGTTGAATCCGGCGGCGAGCCGGCCTTCATCGGCACCGGTGGCCCGAGCCAGTTCGCGCACCGCTTCCTGCTTGTCCCAAAACACTTGCGGGCGGGCATAGAGATCCTTGACCGGCAGATCGCGGGCGAGCAGTTCGCCATTGCGGTCGGTCAGGTCGGCGCGCGCCACCACCTCCGTTGCGGGGCGGCCCGTGTCCAGCGATTTCAGCAGCGTGACATGGACAAGACGGATTCCCACCAGCGCGAAAGCGGCGACACAGATGACCGCTCCGATAATGATGCGCCGCTGAAAGACAGTGGGAGCCTCGTTCATATCCTCACATATGGGAATCGGGTTGGCCGGAATCGGACGTTGGCGCAGGCGCCGGAATCTGGGCGCTGGCGTTGTGCACCGGGGTGTTGTTCAGCGGCGCGGGATCGGCGCCGCGGCGCGGCAACTGCTCATAGGAGCTCAGCTGCGCCGAGGAGGTATCAGCCATGCCCAGCTTGGCCTGCGCCAGCTGCTGGACGCGGTCGGGAGACGCGACATGCTGCCATTCGGTTTCCAGCACGCCAACGGCGCCGCGCTCCTGGGCGATCTGGGAATTGACCCGGTTCAGCTCCATATGGGCGACGCGCGCCTTTTCCGACACGTGATAGAGCGCCAGGATCGAGAAACCCATCAACGCCACGCAGAAGAAGTTGAGGATGCGAACCATGTCTGAGCCTCCTATGCCGCCAATTTGATGCCGGCGCGCAGCTTTGCGGACCGGGACCGTGGATTGGATGCGATTTCCTCCGCCGACGGCTCGCGCCGGGGCAGAAGCTGAAATACCGCCTTGTTCGCCGGTGACCCGCCGATACTTGAAGAGGGGGGCGCATGACGCGAGGCGCGCGGGGCGCTGGTAGAGCGTTCGGTGAGGAAGCGCTTGACCATGCGGTCTTCCAGACTGTGGAACGAAACCACCACCAACCGGCCTTGCGGCTTCAAAATGTCGAGCGCCGCTTCCAGCCCGCGTTCCAACTCGCCCAACTCGTCATTCACATGGATGCGAAGCGCCTGGAAGGTACGGGTGGCGGGATGAATGGCGTGACGCAGCGCCGCCGGGCCCTGCGCCTCGGAAACGATGGCGGCCAGTTGCGCCGTGCCAGTGATAGGGCGCGCCGCGATGATGGCGCGGGCGATACGGCGCGCGTTTTTTTCCTCGCCATAGCGGGCGATGATCTGGGACAGCGCGCGCTCGTCGGCGCCATTGACGACATCGGCGGCGCTTTCGCCCGAAAGACTCATGCGCATGTCCAGGGGACCGTCTTCGCGGAAGGAGAAACCACGCGCCGGCTCGTCGAACTGGAACGATGACACGCCCAGATCCAGAACGACGCCGTCGCTTGCATGAGCGAATTCGTTCATGCGGGAGAACTCGCCCTGCACCAAGGTCAAGCGACCGCCAAAACGCTCCACCAGCGCCTGGCCACGGGCGATGGCGGCGGGATCGCGGTCGATGCCCAGCACGCGGCAATCGGCGG
Organism: Rhizomicrobium sp.; assembly: GCA_036270435.1. Taxonomy (GTDB): domain Bacteria; phylum Pseudomonadota; class Alphaproteobacteria; order Micropepsales; family Micropepsaceae; genus Rhizomicrobium. The sequence continues at coordinate 4,543 of DATBCP010000031.1, forward strand.
CTTCCAGAATGGCGCTGGCATAGCCGCCGCCGCCAAAAGTGCCGTCGACATAGTGAGCACCGTCGCGGGGGCCCAGCGCTTCCAGCACTTCCTTGAGCATCACCGGGATATGTTGGCTCTTGGGTCCGCTCATGACGCTTCCCCATTGCGGGCGCGTTCCATGCGGGCCTTCACGCGCGCCAAGGCTTCCACTTCGATGGGCGCATAGCGATCGGCATCCCAGATCTGGAATTTCTGCGCCTTACCGACAAAGACGACCTTGTCCTTCAGTCCCGCATGCTCGATCAGCGCGTCGGGCAAACGCACGCGGCCATTCTCATCGACCGGCAGCAACTGCGTGCGGGCGATCAGCGCGGTGGCTTCATCGTCGAAACTCGCGGAGAAGAATGCATCCTGGCCGGCGAGACGCGTATTGATGCGATCGAGCAGATCCTGGCCGAACGCATCCAGAGCCGGATCGATGAAGCTGGGGCAGACATAGACGCCGGCCGTGCTCTGCGCGACCAACAGATGGCGATGGGTCGCGGGAATGCACACCCGCCCCTTGCTGTCGAGCGACCCTGGCACCGTCGATAGGAACGGTTGGACCAACCCGGACATCGCGCCTGAAACCCCCTAGCCCCGTAGGCCGTTCGCGCAACCGAAAGGGCGGCGCGGTCCGGCGGGTCACAAGGACCCCTGGGACAACATGGGATAACATGGGACTAGATGCCCCGTCAAACCAAAAACCCAAATATTATAGGGGCTTGGCTTGTGTTGTTAACGTTTTGGGCCCCTAGTGCTGGAGTCCAGAGGAACAATTAACGAACATGGTAATAGTGTGGTCAGACCCGTAAATGGGACGTTAACGAACAGGAGGCGCATGCAACCGGAAATTGTGATGCGACCTGTCGGTCAGGTGCAAAAAAATCTCAGTCAATTGCGCCAAAGCGGCAGCGGCCAAAGCCTGACGATAGCTATGAATCCGTCGCCAAGCGCCTTGAGTGCGATGAGGACGAGGCCAGCTTTGAGGCCAAGCTGGGGAAGCTGGCGAAGGCAAAGCCGAAATTAGAAACTGAAAAATGAAATTGGCGTTTGCTGGATGTCGTTACCCAGGCCCGTGCACGAACAGATCCTCTCTCTCTCCAGCGGGATCGGCACTGCCGCCTCGGACCAGCAGATAATGTATCTTGCCGTCCGCTTCGGGATGGGCGATGTAAAAGGTCATTCTGGTATGCTTGAATTTCACATCATATAGATCTGCGGTCCTACCACTGAAAAATCTTGCGATGTAAACATTATCTCCCGTTTCGGTGCGGGCATATTCTGACGATATGAGCGCCCCAAGCGTGAAGTCGCGATTTGGATTCGGCACAACCCAGAACCGCGCGGCCCGCCTCGCATTCCCAACAAAAACCGCTCCACAATCATTCTGCCCGTTATCTAGCAGGCATCTGAGAGCCGAAGCGGTTTCGGCGTCCGTCGTGGCATCCGCGAAGGCGGCTGACGACAATCCAGTTCCTAGGGCAGCCATGGTAGCAAGGGTGATTGCGAGGATGGCTCTCATACCGGCGACCTCCTTAAGGAGGCCAGATAATAGCTGAAAAGCTATTGTATTATGAGCCGGAAAAAGCCCAGGCTTTGGGTTTGTCAAAGGTAATATCGCCCAAAGCCTCGGGCCCGGATTGCAACCTGTGGGTGTTTCGGGAGCGCTAGACATCGTCGGCTCAGACGGCTTCTCTCGCGTCCCGCAAATGGAGAGACGGTATGAAAATCGGATTTATTGGACTAGGCCGCATGGGCCATCACGTTGCGGCCAACCTGATGAAAGCGGGACACAGCGTGACGGTGTGGAACCGCTCCCAGGAACCGGTACAAGCGCTGGTGGCCAAGGGCGCTTGCGCGGCGGCCTCGCCGCAGGACGCGCTTCAGGGCGATGCGGTTTTCTCCATGCTGTCCAATGACGCCGTG
>DATBCP010000032.1:0-5826 GCA_036270435.1 Rhizomicrobium sp.
ACGGGCGCGCGTAGCGCGCCACTGATGGGGGGCGAAGCGGCGCGAGCCACGGCGCGCGACAGCGCAGTGAGCCGCGCGAGCCGAGGGTGCCCGTAGCAACGCTTGCGTTGCGAAGGGCGGAGGGGGTTGGGAAAGAACTAGTTGTGCTCGATCCTGTGGACCTTTGCGAGCACGGAGTCCGCCATGAAGATGATCTTCTGGTCCCTGGACACCGCCATGTAATGGCCTTCGCCGACATCATGAGAGTCGCGCACATCGCCATGCTTGCCGAACCAGCCCTGGACCTTGCCGTCCCAGCCCATCTTCAGCACCATGCCGTGGCGTCCGGTCGACATCCACAACTGCCCGGTGGCATCGACATAGAAGCCGCAAGTCAGGTTCTTGAGCTGGATGTCGCGCACATGCTTGAGGTCCTTGTCGAACACCACGATCTTGGTGGAGGCGCGATCGCCCACCCAGACTTCGCCATTGGGCGCCACCACCACGGAATGGATCACGGGCAGCAAGCCGTCGGGATGGGCCAGGCTGGCGGAGGCCAACAGATGTCCGTCCTTGTCGAACTTCATCACCCGGGGATCGCTGCCCGGTATCGCTGGCGGATGCACGAAGACGCCCTTGGGGTGGGAATTGCGCACCTGGGGAATGTCGTAAGTTGCGCAAAAGGTGCAGTCGGCGGGGGGTGAGGTGCCCCCATGGCTCTGCACCACATAGAAATTGTCGTCCTTGTCCCAGGCGATGTCGAGCGGCTGGTTGAACATGCCGTTCCACTTGCTGTCGTCCCAGGGCCCGTTCTCGCCGCGCACGCCGAAGCTGCGGATCACGTCGCCATTGGGATTGAGTTTGTAGATCACGTTCAGGAAGCTGTCGCTCACCCAGATATTGCCGTAGCGGTCGACCCGCAAAGCATGCGGGTTCATGGCGATATTGGGATTGAAGACGCGCAGCAATTTGGTGCCGGTGGGATCATATTCCACCATCATGATGTTGGGGTTGCGGTTGAACACCAGCAGGTTGCCATTGGGGCGCAGCGCCACGGCGGCGACATTGCCGAATTGCTCGCCCTGGGCTCCCGTGATTTGGGTTCCGAAGTGATAGGGAAGTTGCGGCGCATCGGGGATTTGGACCGGGCCGGGCGGTTCGGGTTGTTGCGGGAGGAAGGCTTGGGCCATAGCGGCAGTTGAAAGCAGCAAGGATGCGGCCAACAGCCTGGCAAAGTATTTCATGGTTCATTCCCCTTGGTTGATTCAGTAACGAGCAATGCCCTTGGATTTCCACACGCTGCGCATTTCCGGCGAAACGGCGAACTGGATGAAAGCGGCGGCGTCGGACTGGTCGGCGCTGCGGGCGGAAATGCCCGTCGCCATGTCCATATGCATGCCCAGCTCCGCGGGCAGCTCGCCCACCAGCCAGGCACTGCCGGTCTCTGTATTGGTGGGATTGTGCGGATCGTGGATCAGGCCCAACCCCATGGCGTTGGCATCGCCTTCGCCGCGCTTCAGCGCGGGTTCAGCATCGCCCTTGACGGGTACGCCGCGGATGCCGGCGAATTCGGGACGTTTGAGCAGCCGCTCGCTCATCCCTGCCTGCATGCTCCCCGAAACCGGATCGGAATAGAACACCGCCGAGGCCCCTTTCATCACTGCAATCAGCTTCGCAACCGTGGTGATGTCGGGACGGGGCGCGTCGGGCTTCTTGAACAGGCCGATCTCGGCCCGGCCCAGCGGGGTGAAATCATGGACCGCGCCCGACAGCACCATGGTGCCCATCAGATCCATGGGCAGCATCACCACATCAGCCACTGGGTCCTTGGCGCGGATGTCGTTCATGATCGTGCCCATACCATCCACCTGGATGGTCACCTTTACCCCGGTCTTCTTTTCAAAGGCGGCTGCGACTTCGGTGAGGCCGGAATTGGAAATCACACCCGGACTGATGACGCGGATCTCGGCGGCGCTGGCGGTTGTGGCGAAGCCCGCGGTCGAAATGGCTAACGCCAAACTCAACGCTACACTCAACGCTAAACTGGGGCTGATCCCACGCATCGCATTCCCCTATGCTCACTTCGGCGGCGGTTGGGCGCCTTATGGGACGCCGCTGCTCTTGTGCACATAATTCGCGATATCGGGGGGATTGCCAAGGTCCGCAATGGTGGATTCCCAGGGGAAGGACAGGGTGGGGTCATTGGCGAAACGCTTCATCTTGACGGTCAGCTTCGCACCCGCACCAGGGGCCAGCCGCACCGCGAAATCGGGCGCGTTCACCTCCATGCTGGTTTTGCCGTCCGAAACCGAGACAAGCTGGTGCTCGGCATAGGCGCCGCCCTGCACGATCACGCTGCGCGCCAGGCTGGGGCTGACATTGATCAGGGTCAGGGTCAGGCTATCCGGCCCCCAGCTGTCGATCAACGCCGCCACATCCTGGGGCAGGCCGGCCCGGTGGCGCGCCGGATCGAAATAGCGCAGCCGCGAGAATTGCAGGCACCCGCCCTGGCCGGGCGTAGTCCTGGCCCAGCCGGGGTGCTGGATATAGAGACCGGCTTCCATCAGCTGCGTCAGCGGCGTCACAGCGGCCGGGTTGTAGTCCAGTGCGGAATCCGCCAGCCGCATGTCGGGCGAGGTGGAATCCTTGTCCACGATCTCCATATGCTCGCGGATGCGGTTCAGGCCGGCGCGCAACGCCTTGACCGGATAGCCGGGATTTTTGCCTTCCAGGAAGCCGTACCATTCGGTGTCCTCGCAGCGTTCGCGGTCCGACGGCTTCATGGTGAGGTGATACATCTCCAGGAAGTTGAAACGGTACTTGCCCGGCTTGTAACTGTACCAGCCCTGGTCGCCCCGCATGGTGGGCGTGGAGAGCTTGCCGTCCTCGGTCTTGGCCTGGGCGTCGACCACATCGGCGGTCGAACGCCAGGCTTGCATATATTTGTCGTCGCCCTTGGATAGGAGATAGGCGTTCATGAAGCCGACAAAAGCGCGCGGCACCCGGTTGCGGTCGTCACGCTTGCCGGTCATCGGCACCACCGGCGAAAAGCCCCAACCATAACAACCGCCCCACCATTTGCCGTCCGTGGCGCCGCCGATCTTGCCGTCCAGTCCGATATTGGAAGGGATGATGCCGCTATTGTCCTTGGTGCGCTGGACCCAGGCATCGCAATAGCCGATCACCCAATCCTTGTACTTCTGCTCATGCGTCAGCATGTAGGCATTGGTCGGCAGGGTGGTGGCGACCAGGTTGAGCGGGTGGTCGCCCACCACATCGGTATAGTCCTTGAAGTGCGCCAGCATGCCTTCATAACCGCCTTCGCCATGGCCGAGCGAGGGGAAGCGATTCTGCACGTCTATGGGATCGCCGGTCCAATCCAGCGCGGTCGCCTTGCGCAACATGGGGCCGCGGCTGCCATTCATCAGGCTTTTGATCAGCTTGAGCTTGGGATCGTAATTGGGCGCGCCGGGATCTTCATCCATATAGAAGCTCGAGAAGCGCTTCACCCGCTCGCGATAGATGCGGCTGTAAGGATCGCCCAGCGGCATCAAGTTGAAGACGGTGAGGCCTTCGCCATTGTGCTGCCAGTCGAACTGGCTGGGGAACTCCTTGAAGTACATGCCCAGCTTGCCCGCCGGCACGTCGGTGGTCTTGGCCGCCGTATATTGCCGCACATGGCCTTCATAGGCCTTTTCATACATCTGCTTCAGCACGTCATCGCCGCCCAGGGCATAGACATGCGGCCAGTCATTCACATTCTCGATCGAATCGTCGGGGCCGTCGTCGCCGCCCCAGCGTTCGGTGGTCTCGAGCCAGCCCGTGGCCTGGTTGAAATAGCGGCGGAAGAATTTCATGCAGGCCGCGGTATGGGCGTGCAGCAATTCGCGCTGCAGCAGAGCCCATTCCGGCGGGTCCACCGGGGTGGCGATGGTGAAGGCGCTCTCGGCAGCAAAGGCCTTTGGCGGCGTCAGGCCCGTGGCCATGGCGGCGGCGGTGCCCAGGAGAAAAGCGCGTCGGCTATGGTGCATGAAAAACTCCGGCCCAAGATTGTCAGGGATCGAGTGAGGAAAGATAAGCGGCGATGTCCAGCCGCATCTGGTCGTTCATGTTGGCGACTTCCGGCTTCATCATCGCCGCGCCTTCGCCATTGCGGGTGCCGGACTTGAAGTCACAAAGCTGGCGCACCAGCTCGGAGGGCGAGCGCCCGGCCAGCGCCGGCACCGAACCGTTGCCCTTATAGCCGGGACCGTGGCAGGCGGCGCAAGGGAAGGCGCCCGCGCCCGATTCCACCAGCTTCTTGCCGCGCGCGATCGCGCCTTTGGGGACATAGGCGACAAAGCCGGTGCGCGGATCGCGCAACTCGATACGGTCGAGATCTTGCGGCATCTCGATGATGCGCATGCCGATCGGTTCGCGCGCCGAGCCGGCCTTGACCAGCATATTGTGGCTGGAAATTTCGGTTTTGGGGACCGTATCGGTTTCCACCACCCTGATCCATTTGCGGAACTGTAATTTGGAGAAATAGTCCGCGGCGAGCTTGACCTCGGCATCGTTCGACGCCTTGGCCACGCCCAACATGGCATTGATGGAACCCATCTTGTCGGTCGAGGATTTGCGCACGCCCCGGCGCATGTCGGCCACTTGCTGCACGATATAGTCGGCAGGCTGTCCGGCGAGCGAGGCATTCTCGGGACGGCCCTGGCCATTGGGCAGGTGGCAATAGCCGCAGGCGAACACGTTGGGCTTGCGGCCATGCAGCACGATTGGGGGCGCGGGCGGATGATCCTTGGGATACCAGTCCGGCACATTGAAGCGGTCGTTGACCCCCGCCTCGGTGAAACGCACTTTGGTGCCGGGCAGGCTCTTAAGGACCGTATTGTCCAGCTTGGGGGGCGCGCCGGCCGGCTTGGGCACCGGATAGGCCCAATAGGGAAGATTGGCTTGCGCCAACGCTGCACCCGCCAGCAACAGGCCGGAAATTCCTATCAGGATGAAGGCCTTGTGCATCGCGTCTCCCCGCCTTTTTCTTGGTTTTATCGGGTAGGAAGTGGCGCATGAAAGCCATGGAAAATCAACAATACCAAATCAGCGTGCCCCCACCGCGCCAAGGGATTCAATGAGTGCCACGCCAGCCATGATCAAAACACCGCCAACCGCCTTTTGAATGACGTTTCGCGCCGACAAATCCTCATGTCCCAATCGGGGGAAGAACAGGGTCAACAGGACGGAGAACAGGAAAACGAAAAACGTGGTGGTGGCGGAGATGGCGGAAACCAGCGCCACCGGCGCCAACAGGGAGGCATAGCGCACGCCCAGTCCGCCGCCCAGATTGATCAGCTCGTTGGCGGCATTGACGCCGATCACGGCACCGGGGTTTCGGCGAAACAGAGTCATGAACTGCCTGCGATACTTTGGTATCGCCAGGATGGCGGCGCCGAACAGGCCTTCGCCGACAAAGGTCCAGAAGGTGGTGCTCCAGAACTCGTCCTGGATCGCGAAGAATTTGAACACCACGCTGGACAGCGCCACCACGAATGTCGCTGCCAGCATCAACAGCACCAGGCGGGGCTTGAAGCGGCCCAGATGCATGTTCTTGTCCAGTGACAGGCCCAGCGCGCCCAAGATCACAAGAGCTGCGCCCAGCAACTGCGGCCAGTGCGGCATTTCATGCAGGATGAGGGCGCCCAGCGCGAAGGTGAAAAGCGTGTTGGCCTGGAACAAAGGCGCCACCACCGAAGCTTCCTCGGTCTGGATGGCGCGCAAGTAGAAAAGCATCGCGCCCATATAGAGAATACCCGACAAGGTCATCACGCCCGTGGCCATCCAGGGCAGCGCCAGCACTTT
>DATBCP010000033.1:0-9696 GCA_036270435.1 Rhizomicrobium sp.
GAACGAAAGAGATCGATGAGCAAGCGCGCCAATTCCAAATACAAGCTCGACCGCCGCGTCGGCGAAAATCTTTGGGGCCGTCCCAAGAGCCCGGTCAACAAGCGCTCCTATGGTCCGGGCCAGCACGGCCAGCGCCGCGCCAAGAAGCTCAGCGATTATGGCACCCAGCTGCAGGCCAAGCAGAAGCTTAAAGGCTATTACGGCAACATCACCGAGCGGCAGTTCCGCAAATATTACCAGGACGCCTCGCGCCGTCCCGGCGACACCGGCGAGAATATGATCGGCCTGCTCGAGACGCGGCTGGACACCGTCGTGTTCCGCGCCAAATTTGTGCCCACTCCGTTTGCCGCGCGCCAGCTGGTCAGCCATGGCCATGTCAAGGTCAATGGCCGCCGCGTCACCATCGCCTCCTATCACCTCAAGGACAATGAGATGATCGAGCTGTCGCCCAAGGCGCGCGAGATGGCGCTGGTGATGGAAGCCGCCAAGAGCGGGGAACGCGACACGCCGGATTACCTGGAAGTCAATGAAGGCAAGTCTGCCAAGCTGCTGCGCACGCCCAAGCTGGCGGATGTGCCGTTCGCGGTGCGGATGGAGCCGCATCTGATCGTCGAGTTCTACTCACGTTAAAACTCGTCATGGCCCGGCAGCGAGGCCGCAAGCCCGGTTCGTAGCGACAGCGTACGAACGACCCGGCCATCATGCGAAAAGTGCAAAGCCCGCAAGCAGTGCTTGCGGGCTTTTTCTTTGATGCGCCCGGGTTAAGCTCTTTTCCATGAGCTTTACGCTTTACGGCGATCTGGGATCGGGCGCGTTCAGCGCCGAGGCGGCGCTGGCCGAGGCCGGTGCGCCCTACAGTTTCGAGCTGGTATCGCTGGAAAAGAAGGAACAGAAACAGCCGGACTTCCTGGCCATCAATCCATCAGGCAAGATACCGGCCTTGCGGTTGCCGGCGGGCGAGATCGTCACCGAATCCGCCGCCATCCTGCTCACCCTGGCCGACCATTTTCCCCAGGCGCGGTTGCTTCCGCCGCAGGCCAGCAGCGACCGGGCTTTCGCCTATCGCTGGCTCGCTTTCATGGCGGGAGAAATCTATCCGATCGTGGAGATGGTGGATTATCCGGCGCGGTTCGTGCCGGACGGCGTCGCCGCGGAGGCCTTGCGTGCCAAGGCGCGCGACCGGATTCGCGAGCGCATCCTGATCATCGAACGCATGATCCGGGGACCGTTTCTGTTGTCCCACGGCTTTTCCATCCTGGACATTTACGCCGCCATGTTCACCCGCTGGAGCCTGGAGCCGGATTGGAAGCTTGCCAACCTGCCCAAGCTTATGGGTCTGGCGGAAGCTGTATCACAACGGCCGGCCGTCGCGCCGGTATGGCAGCGTCACTTTCGCAAGGTTGGGGCTTAAGCCGTTTCCAGCGCGATGCCGCGTTGCTCCAGGAACGGCACCAGCTCCTGCTGCTCGAACATCTCGCGCACGATATCGGCGCCGCCCACAAACTCGCCCTTCACATAAAGCTGGGGAATGGTCGGCCAGCTGGAAAAGACTTTGATGCCTTCACGCACTTCCGGGTCTTCCAGCACATTCACCGCTTTGAACTTGACGCCGATATGGGACAGGATCTGCACCGTCACCGCCGAAAAGCCGCATTGGGGAAAGGCGGGCGTGCCTTTCATATAGAGAAGCACATCGTTGCTCTTCATATCGTCGGCAATGCGGGCCTGGATATCGGACATCTGGCTGACCTTGGTGCGATTTCGAATATGATCTAAGCATGGGGGCGTGAAGGGTCAAGGTAGGCTCGAAAAGCCCTGTTTTCTCGCCGGTTTTCATGCAACTTCCCGTCCCATTGACCTTGGCCCTTGAGGACCTTTTGCAAGGTGCGCCGCGCAAGGAACTGGCGGCGGCCGCGAAAGCGATGTCGGCCGGATACCGCCAGGGCGACAGTTCGCGGCCCATCACCACCTCGCTCCAGGCGCTGGCCTACGCCGTGGCGCGGATGCCCGCGACCTATGCCGCCTGTGCCGCGGTGTTCGACAGGTTGAAAGAGGCGCTGCCCGCTTTCACGCCGGCGAGCCTGTTGGATGTGGGTGCAGGCACCGGCGCCGCAAGCTGGGCGGCAGTCACGGCCTGGCTCGGCATTTCCACTATCACCATGCTGGACCGCAATCCGGCGCTGCGCGACCTGGCGCGCGAACTTGCGGGGGCGGCATTGCCCCGAACGGAATTTCTCTCCGGCGATGTCACAGCGGAGAAACCAAAAGCCGATCTGGTGGTGGCGAGTTATGTGCTGGCCGAATTGCCGGACGAAAAGGTGGCAGCAGTCGCCATGGGTCTCTGGAAATCCGCAGGCCATGTGCTCGCGTTGATCGAGCCGGGCACGCCAGCCGGCTTTGCCCGCATCCGTGCGGCGCGTGCCGCCCTGATCGAAGCGGGCGCGCATGTGGCGGCGCCTTGCACACATGATTGCGCCTGTCCGATGTCAGGCGGCGATTGGTGCCATTTCTCCCAGCGCTTGCCACGCTCGCGCGATCACATGCTGCTGAAAGAAGCGCATGTGCCGTTCGAGGACGAGCGCTACTCTTATGTCGTGGTGACGCCGGAGAATATCGATTCCGGCGCGCGCATCCTGGCGCCGCCGGTGGAACAGAAACCCGGGCTGACGTTCAAGCTCTGCGATGCGACGGGGCTTCGCGCGAAGTTCGTGGCGACACGCGACAAAGAAGAATATCGCCGGGTGCGCAAACGCGGCTGGGGGGATTTGTTTTAGGGACGGGTTTTGTGCCAACCTCAAAAACTGTCATTCCCGCGCAAGCGGGAATCCAACTTTGCCAGACCGGAGCCTAGAAGTTGGATCCCCGCTTTCGCGGGGATGACAAAAAAGCGGGGATGACGAAAAAGCCTCTAATCCTTGGCAATCGTCGTCAACTGCAACGCGTGCAGCACGCCGCCCATATTGCCCTTGAGCGCGGCATAGACCATCTGGTGCTGGGCGACGCGGGTTTTGCCCTTGAACGCCGAGGATGTGACGGTGGCGGCCCAATGATTGTCGTCGCCCGCGAGATCCTTCATCTGAATTTCAGCATCGGGGAAAGCGGTCTTGATATAGGCTTCGATCTCGCTTGCTTTCATACCCATACTGACTCACCCATTTTGGCACCTGATCAGTTGGTAACCGGAATTTCTTCGCCCGACATGTAGTTGGGGAACCAGCTTTCAAAACCGTCGCGCAACGCCGCCACCTTCACGCTGTCCCCGTCTTCCAGCGTAATGGCATCGCCACCGGTCTTGCCCAGTTCCGCCACCTGGATATAGAGATCGCGCGCGTCTTGCACGATTTTGTCGGCTTCCTCGAACGGCGCAGCGATGACATAACGCGCCTGGTCCTCGCCAAACCAAAATGGAATGGCATCGGGCAGGCCGGCAATGCCGATGCTGGCGCCGATGCCGCGCGGCATCGCCATCTCGGCAATCGCCACCAAAAGGCCGCCGTCCGACACATCATGCACCGTATCGACGCGGCCGGCCTCGATCAGCTTGCGCACGAAATCGCCATGCTTCTTTTCCAGGCCCAAATCGACCTTCGGCGCCGCCCCTTCTTCCCGGCCCTCGATCTCGCGCAGATAGATCGACTGGCCCAGATGGCCGTGTGTTTCGCCGATCACCACGATCACATCGTCGTCGCGCTTGAACGCCACCGTGGCCATCTTGGTGACGTCCTGCATCAGGCCGACACCGCCTATGGCGGGCGTCGGCAGAATGCCCTCGCCATTGGTTTCATTGTACAGCGAGCAATTGCCGCCGATCACCGGAAAATCCAGCGCCCGGCAGGCGGCGCCGATGCCCTCGATGCCGGCCACGATCTCCCACATGATCTCGGGCTTTTGCGGATTTCCGTAATTGAGATTGTCGGTGAGTGCGAGTGGTGTGGCCCCCACGGCGGTGAGATTGCGCCAGGATTCGGCGACGGCCTGCTTGCCGCCTTCAAGGGGATCGGGACGGCAATAGCGTGGTGTCACGTCCGTGGTGATGGCCAGCGCCTTGCTGCTGCCATGTATGCGCACCACGGCCGCATCACCACCGGGCACCTGCACCGTGTCGGCCATCACGGTGTTGTCATACTGCTCCCACACCCAGCGGCGCGAGGCCATGTCGGGTGAGGCGAGAATGGTCTTGAGCGACTGCAGCACGTTTCTGTTCATGTCAATCGCAGGGGCGCCGCTTGCCAGCGCCCTTTCAACATAAGGGCGTTCATAGATCGGGGCCGCGTCCGACAGCGCGGTGATGGGCATGTCGGCTTCGATCTTGCCCCTATGCTTGACCACCAGACGCTTGGTGTCGGTGGTGACGCCGATCACGGCGAAGTCCAGCTCCCACTTTTTGAAGATGGCCTCGGCTTCCTGTTCGCGACCCGGCTTCAACACCGCGAGCATGCGCTCTTGGCTCTCCGACAGCATCATCTCGTAAGCGGTCATATTGGCTTCGCGCTGGGGCACCTTGTCGAGGTTCAGTTCGATGCCTGAGCCGCCCTTGTCGCCCATCTCGGCCGAAGACGATGTCAGCCCCGCCGCGCCCATATCCTGGATGGCGATGATGGCGTCTGTCGCCATCAATTCCAGGCAGGCTTCCAGCAGCAGCTTCTCGGTGAAGGGATCGCCCACCTGCACGGTGGGGCGCTTTTCCTCTGACGCATCGTCGAATTCGGCGCTCGCCATGGTGGCGCCATGGATGCCGTCGCGGCCCGTCTTGGAGCCGATATAGACGACCGGATTGCCGGCGCCCTTGGCCGCCGATTTGAAGATCTTGTCGGTACGCGCCAGGCCCACGCACATGGCATTGACCAGGATGTTGCCGTTATAGCTTTTGTGGAAATTGACTTCACCGCCCACCGTGGGCACGCCCATGCAATTGCCATAACCGCCGATGCCGGACACAACGCCCGACACCAGGTGCCGGGTCTTTGGATTATCCACCTCGCCAAAGCGCAGCGCGTTCATCATGGCGATGGGGCGCGCGCCCATGGTGAAGACATCGCGCATGATCCCGCCCACGCCGGTGGCGGCGCCCTGATAGGGCTCGATGAAACTGGGATGGTTGTGGCTTTCCATCTTGAAGATGGCGGCATCGCCGTCGCCGATATCGATCACGCCGGCATTCTCGCCCGGGCCCTGGATCACCCAAGGCGCCTTGGTGGGCAGCTTCTTCAAATGCACGCGGGTGGATTTGTAGGAGCAATGCTCGCTCCACATCACGCTGAAGATGCCGAGCTCCACCATGCTGGGCTCGCGGCCCATCAGTTTGAGGATAAGGCCGTATTCCGCGTCCGAAAGCCCGTGCTCGCGGACGATCTCAGGCGTGATCCCCCTCTTCTCTGCAACAAAGGTCATGAAATCGCTTCGATCAGGCTTTGGAACAGCTTGCGGCCGTCGGTGCCGCCCAGCACCTCGTCGACGACGCGTTCGGGATGGGGCATCAGTCCCAACACATTGCGCTTTTCGCTCAAGATACCGGCGATATTGCGGGCCGAGCCGTTGGGATTTTCGCCTTCGGCATAGCGGAACGCGACGCGGTTCTCGCCTTCCAGCCGGTTCAACGTCTCTTCGTCGGCGAAATAGCTGCCTTCGCCATGCGCCACCGGAAAGGTCACCCGCTGGCCTTTCTCATAGTGGCGGGTGAAGCCGGACTGGGTCTCCTCCACCTCCAGCCCCACCGGGCGGCAGACGAATTTCAGCGCCGCATTGCGCATCAAGGCGCCGGGCAGCATGTGGCTTTCGGTCAACACCTGGAAGCCGTTGCAGATGCCCAGCACCATGCCGCCCTTGTCGGCATGAGCCTTGACCGATTTCATCACCGCCGATTGCGAAGCCATGGCGCCGCAACGCAGATAGTCGCCGTAAGAGAAACCGCCCGGCAGCACCACAAGATCGACGTCCGGCAATTCGCTGTCTTGGTGCCACACCATATGCGGCGCCTTTCCGGTCATCTGCGTGAGCGCGACCTTGGCGTCGCGATCGCAATTGGAGGCGGGAAAGACGACTACCGCAGATTTCATTCCACTCTCCATGGCCGGCCTTGAGCCGGCCATCCAGGGCCGTGCGGCACTGGAAAAGTTGAACCATGGATGGGCGGGTTGTTAAGTCCACCCTCCGACCGCGCTTTGCGCGGTTCGGGGGGCCCGCCCATGGTGAGTTGTCACTTCAACTCAATCTCGTATTTCTCGATCACGGTATTGGCGAGCAGCTTTTCGCACATCGCCTTAAGCTCGGTCTTGGCCTGTTCCGCATCACTGCCGGCCAGTTCCAGGTCGATCACCTTGCCCTGGCGCACTTCGCCCACGGACTCAAAGCCCAAGCCGTTCAAGGCATGGCCGATGGCCTTGCCTTGGGGATCGAGAACACCATTCTTGAGGGTGACGAAGACGCGCGCTTTCACTGAACCAGAACCGGACCTTTGTTCTCGCCTTGCACCGATTCGGGCATGATTCCCAAGCGTCTTGCGACTTCGCTATAGGCTTCGACCACGCCCCCCAGATCGCGGCGGAAGCGATCCTTGTCCAGCTTCTCGTTGGTGGAGACGTCCCACAGCCGGCAATTGTCCGGGCTGATCTCGTCCGCCAGCACGATGCGCATATAGTCGTTTTCCCACAGGCGCCCGAATTCCAGCTTGAAATCCACCAGCTTGATGCCGGCACCCAAAAACAGGCCGGAGAGAAAATCATTGACCCGGATGGTCAGGTTGACGATGTCGTCCAGGTCCTGAGGGGACGCCCAGCCGAAAGCGGTGATGTGCTCTTCGCTGACCCAGGGGTCCTGCAGCCCGTCATTCTTGTAGTAATATTCGATGATGGAGCGGGGCAGCGGCGTGCCTTCCTCGATCCCCAGCCGTTTGGACATGGAACCGGCGGCAACATTCCTGACCACCACTTCCAGTGGGATGATCTCCACTTCCTTGATCAGCTGTTCGCGCATGTTGAGGCGGCGCACGAAATGGGTGGGAACCCCGATGCCCTGCAGCTGGGTCATCAGATATTCGCTGATGCGATTGTTGAGAACGCCCTTGCCCTCGATCGTGTCCTTTTTGGCGCCATTGCCGGCGGTGGCATCGTCCTTGAAGTATTGGATGACGGTGCCCGGCTCGGTGCCCTCATAGAGGATCTTGGCCTTGCCTTCGTAGATGACGCGGCGGCGCTTCATGGGGGGATGTCCTGATGGCCCCTAGGGGCGTTGAAGCCGTAATTTAGGGATGCAGCGGCCCGGGAGCAATGATTCCCGCCGCGGCATACCCGCATGGCAGGTTCCCGTCCACAGAAAATCAAGGGCTTAGTGGGTTAAGCCGCCTCGCAGCCGGGCCAGGGCGGCAGGAAAGCGCCGCGACAGGGGCGCCGTCACGCTGCCCAAGGTTACGCCATAATCGCCGGAGCCTTCCGGCATCAGACCGGTCACCGCTGTCTCGTTCACCAGCCAGGAGCGATGGGTACGCACAAAGCCGCGCCCCGACAGATCGCTTTCCACCGCCGAAAGTGGGCTTCGCATCAACAGCCTCCGGCCGTCTCTGAGCAGGAATTCCACATAATTGCCCGCCGAGGTGATGGCCAGAATGTCCGCCAGTTGCACCCGCGTCAGCTTGGCGCCGTCGCGGATGTCGAAGGTGGCTGGACCTGGCGCCGGGACAGGCACGGGCTGTTGCTGGCGCAACAGATGTTCGATCAAGGCGAACCCCGCCAGGAACATGACATAGGCGAAGCAATCCTTGCGCAGTTCATAGAGGAATTGCGCCCAGAAGTGGCCGACATGGTAATGACCGCCCAGCACCCGATAGGCGAGGATGCGCAAGGCGACAAAGCCTGAGACATGGGCCAGCGAAAAGACCAGCGCCGCCGGAGCGTGTATCAGCAGCAGCCAGCGCGGCCGGATGCGAAACGGCGCCACACGCCAAGCCAGCCAGATGATCCAGAAAAATGCCAGCAGCGAAAGCCAACTCGATCCCTCCCAGATCACTGGTTCCAAGGGATTGATACGCGGCAGATCGTGTTCCTGGGTGATCACATTGAGGGTATTGATGACGCCCACAATCATCAGCGCCCCGGCATAGCCATAGCGGAAGGTTCGCCGACACAGGCCGTCTGTCCCGAAAAACACGCCGCTCAACCCCACCCCTTGCCAGATATCACCAATCCGGCGCGGACCATCCCCTGAGGCTTTCGCCGGCGCGGTGGGGGCATCAGAGTGGGACATGGCGCGAGGATAGCGGATCGGGAGCAGGTGATGAAACGGGCTTTGTTGCTGGCGAGTATGGCTGTGTTGGCGCTGACAAAAGCTCAGACCAATGCTTTGGCGGATACCGGCTGGCCGCACTATGGCGGCGACCAGGGCGGGCAGCGCCATTCCGGTGCGACCCAGATCACGCCGGCCAATGTCGCAAGCCTTCGCCAGGCCTGGAGCTATTCCACCGGCGTCCTGACGCGCCATGCCGGGTCTGTCTCCAAATCGGCCTTTGAGAACACGCCTGTCCTGGACGAAGGCAAGCTGTTCGTCTGTTCCGCCTTCCAGGAAGTCAGCGCCATCGATCCCGGTACGGGAAAGGAAATCTGGCGCTTCGATCCGCATCTCTCCGACGATGCCAAGCTCAATTTTCCCAACTCCTTCAATTGCCGCGGCGTGGCCTATTGGAAGGGAAGCGATGGGCAGGGCCGTATCTTTCTCGCCGCCAACAACCGCCGTCTCTATGCCCTGGACGCGGGAAGTGGAATGCCGATCGAGAGCTTCGGCGATCATGGCGCCGCGTCGATCTATGACGGCAAGCTGGAGCGGCAGGGGCAGATGCAATTTTCGTCTCCGCCCATCGTCAGCCACGGCGTGGTGGTGGTCGGATCTTCGCTCGACGACAATCAGCGGGTGGATGAGTTGCGTGGCACGGTGCGTGCCTTCGACGCCATGACGGGCGCGCCCAAATGGAGCTTTGATCCCGTCCAATCGCAGGGGCAGGGCCAGGATATGCGCGCCGGCGCCGCCAATGCCTGGGCGCCGCTCTCGGCCGATGACGCGCGCGGGCTGGTCTATGTGCCTACCTCCAGCCCAAGCCCGGATTTCTGGGGCGGCTATCGCACCGGCGACGACAAATACACTAGCGCCATCGTGGCGCTGAAGATCGAGACGGGCGCGGTGGCGTGGTCGTTCCAGACCGTGCATCACAATGTCTGGGACTATGACGTGGCGTCGCAACCGACGCTGGGACGTGTGACCTATCAGGGCAAGACGGTTGATGCCGTGTTGCAGGCCACCAAGCAGGGCTTGCTGTTCACGCTCGACCGGGAGACCGGCCGGCCCATCATTCCGGTGGAAGAACGCAAGGTGCCGCAAGGCGCCGCGTCAGGAGACAAGCTGTCGGCGACCCAACCTTTCCCGGTCGCGCCGCCGCCCTTGGCGTCCAGCAGGATCACGCCGGATGATGCCTTTGGCCTGACCTTCTGGGACCGTGGCAAATGCCGCGACGCGATCCAGGCGGCGCGCCATGAAGGGCTGTATACGCCGCCCAGCACCCAAGGGACCTTGATCTATCCTTTCACCGGCGGCGGCACCAATTGGGGCGGATTGTCCTTAGATGCCCGGCGCAATGTTGTTTTCGTCAACACGTCAAACGTCATCCATGTGGTAACGTTGATCCCATCGCGGGACTTTGACGCCGTCCGGAAG
>DATBCP010000034.1:0-5695 GCA_036270435.1 Rhizomicrobium sp.
AAGCTCTGGCTATCGTTCAAGACCGAGCAGGCCTTCCTTCAGGTCCCGCCGCCCGCGCACCAAAAAACCACTCCCCAGTAACTTAGCGACGGCGTGGGCGCGAGGAACTCAGGGCGCACCCCCCTCGCCCGCAATGCGGGCTCGAAGCGGGGCAAGCTTTTCTAATTCGCTTTGCTCATAAGAAAAGCTAAGCCAAAGACCCGCGCCCGCTACGCAAACATCCAGCGCAGGATGCCCGGCAAAAGCCAGCCGCCATGCACGTCGGAATGGGCGCCGTCGCCCCATTCATAGCGCACGTCATAACGCGGCCCCGGGACCTTCTTTTCGTCGGCATTGGCATTGGCCCATTGCAGGGACGACAGCATCTGTTCATTGGCCAGATGCCAATTGCCATGCTCATTGTTCAGGTCGTTGGTGCCGTCCTGCAAGAAAATGCGGATATGACGGATGGGGTTCTTGCGGATCAGGCCCGGATAGGTGTCACCGCCCGCAATCATGGGCGTGGTGGCGGTAGCCGGATGATAGCCGATCGAGGTGTAGCTTCCGATCATGCTGATGACATTGCCGAAGGCATCGGGCCTGTGCCACGCCACCGTCCAGGCGCAGATCGCGCCCGAGGAGGTGCCGCCGATGGCGCGCTTCCTGGGATCGTCGGTGAACTTGTAGGTCTTCGCCACTTCGGGAAGCATTTCCTCGATCAGGAAGCGCGTATAGGCATCGCTTAGCGCGTCATATTCCGGGGCCCGGTGGTTGGGATTTCCGGTTCCCAGATTGTCAGGATAATGCTCGGTGCCGGTATTGCCGGGGGTGATGAAGATGCCCAAGGTCGGCGGGATGTCGCCCTTGGCGATAAGATTGTCCAGCACCACGGGAATGTTCAGCGGGCCTTGCGGATTGATGGCGCGCTGACCGTCCTGGAACACCAGTAAATTGGGCGGCTGCTTGGGATCGTATTTGACCGGCACATAGATCCAGTAGCGTCGCACCGTGCCTTCGATGACCTTGGAATGGAATTCCAGCGGTCCGATCAGCTTACCCTTGGGCACGCCCGGTTGCGGCAAGGAATCCGCGGTCGGCGGATATTCGCCCGGCTTGCGCGGCTCGGCCGCCCAACTTGAATGCATGAGGGCCGGACCCGCCAGAACCGCCACTGCCATACATGCCGCCGCAAAAATTCGCATTCCCTGCCCCTGTTTCTATCGATCAAGGCAGTCTGTGGCATCTTTCGCCCGCCGACAACAGCGCGGCGTCAAAAGGTCTTGCGCAGCTGGATGTAGAATCGCGGCTGGGTGTGGTCGAAGACGTCCTGGATGCTGGACAAGGGCGCCAGGTTGCGCGGACCCGCATAGTTGAACTGCTCCTGCTCGAAGCGGTAGGAGGCGAAATTGTCCGCGCCCAGCTTGATCATCCAGTCCGGCGTCGGCTTGTAGGCCCAATAGAAATTCAGGTACGGATTGTTGTGGATCGCCGTCCGGGTGATCTGGGAAATGCGCCAGCTGGTCTGGCTGAAGCCGGTGCCCCAGGAAAGGCTCCAGGTGGATTTGAGCGAGTCGAGGTCCTGGGTGATCTCATAATAGGAGCTGATGTTGCGCAGCTTGGAGATGCGTCGCTGCTGGCCCGTGACCGGATCGATCAGGCTGCCCGTCGCCCAATAGACATTCGGCTTGAACAATCCGTTCTTAAGGCCCAGGAAATCCAGCGGCACGGTGCCACTGAGGGAAAGTTTTTCCTGGGTGGCGTGCGGGACGTTGCCGGCCGCGTCCAATCCGCCGCCCACCGGCACGTAATCCTGCAGGTCGGTGACGTCCTCATGCAGGACGCTGAGCACCAGGCCGCCGCGCTCCCAGAAATGCCGCTCGATGGCGCCTTCGAATTGCCAGCGTTGTTCAGGCCGCAAATTCAATGTTCCAGCCGAGATGCCGAAGCCGGCCAGGTTGGAGGATGCCGCGAAATCCGTGAAGTTGAGTTGGCCCAGCTTTTTTTCCACCCGCAGGCGGAACTGGCTTTTGTCGTCCGGCGACCAGGAGATCAGCAGGCGCGGCTTGGGATAGAAAAAGCTGCGGTTCAAGCGGCTGTCGCCGACCGCCGAGATGGTGGAAAATTCGAAACGCGCGCCGCCTTCCAGTGTCAGCACAGGCGTGACTTTCCAGGTCGCGCTGGCGAAGGCTTCGGCGCGCGTCTCGTCCACCAAAAGATTGGCGTTGGGGACGGTGACGGGCGAACCATTCGACACAAAGCTGGAATGGGCGTCGAGGAAGTTGTAGGCGCCCTCCCCGCCGGCTTCCAGACTGAGCTCCGGCGAAAAGCTATAGCGCGCGGTGACGCGGGCGATGCTTTCGCCGGTATCGTTGCCGGACAGGAAAATCGCGCTCGAACCGACCGCGGCGCTGGTATTGCTGTCGTCTTCGTGCCCGAGCCGCTGCAGGACCAGGGTTTCGAGATTCACCCGGCCCAGAAGACCCTGCCAATGGCTGCCAAACTCTGCGCTCTTGACCCGTGCATTGGAGTCGAAGCGCGATCCGCCATTTCCGTCATAGCGTACGCCACTGGGATAGTCAGTGGTCTGCAAGGTGAAATTGTTGTTCCATTCGCCGCCCCACAGTGGCGCAATCAGCCCGCCATGCGCCGAGTAACCGAGGCGCAGCATGCCGGTCCTCACCGCGCGATCATAGACCGGCGCCTGTCCGGGCGTGGTGATCACGCGATAACCGCCCCCGGGAGAATCATCCCAGATCTGCGACAGGCGTGACAGCGCGGCTTCATAGCGCAGCGCCCCGGCCTGGCCGTGATATTCGACACCCGCTGACGGCGACCATTGCCCCGCGCCGGTATAGGTCAGCGACGCGGACAAAATTGTCTGATCGGAAGCATCCGCGCGGGTGATGACATCGGCGACCACGGTCTGGCCTTGCATGTCGATCCCGGGCGCGCCGCCATGGATCACGTCGATGCGTTGGACATTTTCGGCGGGAATGCGGGTCAGGATAGTCTGAAGATCATCTGTTTTGGCGGTGGGCCGCGCTCCATTCACCAGCACATTGCCTGCGGTGCCGGCAAAGCCGCGCGCCGACAATCCGTTGTCGAACAGGAAGCCCGGCAAGCGGGAGACCATGTCGTAGGCCGTGGCTGGTCGCGCATCGGCAAAAAAGCTGGCCGGATAGACCGATATCCCCTGCTCCGCATCCGCCCAAGCCGGCGCGGCACAAAGGTAAGCCCAGAAAAAGATTGATTTTTTTATCAAGTCCGGCCTGTTCCTTGTATAGCCGTATAGCATGTACAACATTATACCTTGCATAACATGGTACATGGGCCTATACAAGACTCACGCGATCAAATTCAGGAGGCCGAGATGACCAACAACGCTTTTGCGAAAACCGGCTTTGCCCTGTGCCTTCTTTCCCTTGTCGTGGTGCCGGCCATGGCGCGAGACCGCTACGAGTTCACCCCGCGCGAACCTTCCCTCAAACAGCCCGGTCATTGGGAATGGGCATGGGATGGCGAGGACGGATTGGGCATCGGCCTGGTCGGCGCCACCGTCCACTATGTGCCTAAAGGCCCTGCCCGCATCGTCATCACCGGGCCCGATGAGGCGCTGGAACGGGTCCGTGTCGGCCAAGGACAGGTCCGCTGGTGCGAGGAATGCCACGCCGTCAAGGGACTCGATGTCACCGTCAGCGGCGTGGTGCTCCACCATGTTGCGCTGGGCGGCGCCGATATAAACATTCAGCTGGGCCGGCTGGATCAGGACCGGCTGCATCTCGCGCTCGCCGGCACCGGTGAGATCGATGCCGGCGGCCGCGTCGAGCGGGTCGATATCTCAATCGCCGGCTCCGGCAATATCCGCATGGATGACGCCAAGGTCGAGCGCGCCAATATCAACATCGCCGGCAGCGGCGATGTCACCGTCACACCGCGCGAGGAAGCCAATGTGCATGTCGCCGGTTCGGGGCACATACACATGACGGCGATGCCGGCGCGTCTCAACCAGTCGATCACCGGCTCGGGCGGTGTGCGCGTCGTTCAGAATTGAGTCGCGAATCGCGCCCACCGCATCCAAGCGGGCGCGTCGCATTGCAGTCCAACTTGTCGAACGATAGTTTGCGGGAAGGCACATGGTCCTCATCTTCAACGCCCTCTTTAACGGAAGACATTGGTTTGGCGGAGAGCATCCAGACACAACTCAGGAAAGGCGTGCTGGAATTGTGTGTCCTTACCCTGCTCTCCCGGGCGGACGCCTATGGCTACGAGATCGCCAGCCGCCTGATGCGGGACGTCGGCATGGGCGAGGGAACGATCTATCCCTTGATGCGGCGGATGCAGGACGACGGCCTGGTGACCACCTATCTGGTGGAGGCGCCCGGCGGTCCGCCGCGCAAATATTACCGGATGACGGACGCCGGCAAGGCCACCCTCAAGGCCCAGCGCGAGGAATGGAAAAACTTCATGATGTCAGTGGAAAAAATGCTGGGGGACGAGCCGTGAGCCGCGCGCTGTTTCTCGCGCGTTTGCGCCAGGGCCTCAAAGGCCTTTCCCCCGGGGAAATCGACGAGATTGTGACGGACTATGAGGCGCATTTCAGCGACGCGCTGGCCGCGGGACGCAGCGAAATCGACGTCGCCGCTTCGCTGGGCGATCCGTTGCAGCTGGGAAATGAGCTGCGCGCGGAAACCAGGCTGAGGCGGTGGGAGAACCGCCGCAGCCCGCACAACTTCGTCCAAGCCGGCCTGGGCTTGGTCGGGCTCCAGGCCTTCAATCTCTTCATCCTGTTGCCGGTCTTGTTGGTTTCGGCGGGCTGCGCGCTGATCGCTGCTTATGTGCTTTACATTGTGGGCAGCACAGGGGTGCATTTGTTGGGCGGCCTTTTGTCCGGCAATGGCAATGTGCTGGTTACCACCCTGGTGGGCGTGGGCCTGATCGCCGGCGTCATAGGGATCGGCAGCATTCTGGCGCTGCTGTTGGGTGGCGGACTGAGCCTGCTGGGCCGCTATGTGCGCCTCAATTACCGCCTGCTGAAGCCGGAAGATCAAAACCGGGGCAACGAGGAGTAACGTCATGCCCAACCCCCTGGTCCTTTCCTCCGTTGCCGGACTTCTGGTCTCTGCTCTCTCTCTTGGCCTGGCGGTCCGGATCGGCGGCGACGACATTTTCCATGACGCGCGAGTCCTGGACCAGATGAAACCGCTGATCGACCTGGCCAGCCACAAGACCTGGCGCTGGAATGGCGGGGATACATTGGCGCTGGATGCGCCCATCAATATCCGCTACGAGCCGAAAGGGTCGCCGCAGGTTTCGGTGACCGGCCCGGCGGAGCTGTTGCAACATGTACGGGTGAGCGACGGCCGCATTGGCGCCGACACCAGCGTCACCCGCGCCAGCGGCAAAAAGGTGGAGGCCGTGGTCAGCGGCGTTCCGATCCGCAAGTTCATCGTCAACGGCGGGGAAGATCTCGATCTGGGCGAGATCGACCAGCCCCGCTTGGATCTGTATCTCAACGGCAGCGGCATGGTGAGCGGCCGCGGCAAGGTGGAGCAGCTGAATCTGACGATTGCCGGTCCAGGCAAGGCCAATCTTGGCGGTTTGTCGGTGACTGGCGATGCCAAGGTCTCCATTCTGGGCAGCGGCGACGCATCCCTGTCGCCGCATGGCACGGTCCGGCTGTTCATTGCCGGCAGCGGCAATCTCCAGCTTCTCACCA
>DATBCP010000035.1:0-2936 GCA_036270435.1 Rhizomicrobium sp.
CGCAATCTGGGGACGCCCGTCTTCGCGAAACGCTATTTCGCCAGGCTCAAGAAAACCTTTGGCGCGGACTGCGATATCGTCGTGATACGGGAGGATGGCACCCCCGTCAGCGCGGTGCTGAACTTCTATCACAAGGACACCGTGCTTCCCTATTACGGCGGCGGCACTGCGGGCGCCCGCCGCAACGGGGCCAATGACTTTCTCTATTGGGAAGTGATGCGCCGCGCGGCGATACGCGGCTACCGGCGGTTCGATTTCGGCCGCAGCAAGGCTGGCACCGGTGCTTTTTCGTTCAAGAAGAATTGGGGCTTCGAGCCGGAATGGCTCGAATATGAGTATCATTTCCTGCCCGGTGAAACGATGCCGGACAAGAATCCGCTCAATCCCAAATACAAGCTCTTTATCGAAACCTGGAAGAAGCTTCCCTTGCCGGTCGCCAATTTCATGGGCCCCTGGCTCATTCGCGGGCTGGGTTAGGGGTGCGATGGAGGTAACACTCTCCGGCTCCTACGACCTTTCTGACCTGGCGGCCAGTTGGATGGAGCTTGAGACGCGGGCGGATGGAGGGTTCTTCCTCTCCTGGCGGTGGATCGGAAGTTGGCTTCGTGCCACCGGCGCAACGCCCTTGCTGGTCAGGGCGCAGGAAGCGGGCAAGACCGCAGGCCTGGGGTTGCTGGTCCCTTCAAATCGCCGGCGCCTGTTTTTTTCCGTCAACCAGCTATGCCTGCACGAAACCGGCCGGCCCGAATGGGACGCGGTCATGATCGAGCATAACAATTTCCTGCTTGCCCGGCAGGCACCAAAAGGCCTCGCCGCGGACATGCTGCGGGCGCTGCAAACGGCCGGTCCGCCTTGGGATGAAATTGTCTTGGCCGGGGTGTCCCCCGATCTGCTCGCCGATGCCCGGGCAGCGGGGCTGACGATTGTGACGGACCGCGTCTCACCGGATTTCGGCGTGCTGTTGTCCGGGCCAGAGCGTTGGGAAGACACGCTATCGCCGAACCAGCGCGCCCAGCTGCGCCAATCGCGCAGCTTCGCGGAACGCATGGGCCCCTTGGCGCTGAAACCGGCCGGCGATTCCCATCAGGCGCTGGATTTCTTCGAGAAGATGGTGGGACTGCACACAGCCTATTGGCATAGAAAGGGGAAGCCCGGCGCCTTCGCCACACCCTTCGCCCGCGCTTTCCACCACGAGATCATCCTGTCGGACACAACGCCCGGCCGGGCGGAATTGCTGGAACTGTCGGCCGGCGATCAGGTGCTGGGCTATCTGTACAATTTTCAGTATGGCGACCGGGTGTACAGCTATCAGAGCGGATTTTCCTATGGCGGCGACAACCGCCACAGGCCCGGCCTTCTCGCGCATGTGCTGGCGATCGAACAGGCGCGTGCGCTCGGCATGCGCGTCTATGACTTCCTGGCAGGAGAAGCACCTTACAAGGCGCGACTGGGACAATGCCTGGGGCAGGTGATGTGGTGCCGCGGCCAGAGAAACAGGCCGCTGCTCCGGAGCGAGCGCGCCGCCCGTGCCCTGTATCGCAGGCTGCGCGGCCAACGCCCGTCTTGAGGGGCGGCTAGTGCCAACTCGACGCCAGCTGTTCTGCGGCTTGCCGGTCCTTGAATTGCGCCTTGCTGGCCAGCAACGCCTTCAGCAAGTTGCGAGCCGCATCGCGCTTGGCATTGGCGTCCAACGCAACCGCCAGATGGTAGGTGATCTCGCCATCTTGCGGTTTCAGTCCATGCGCCTTGTCGAGCAGATCCAGTCCTGCGGCGACATCCTTCTGCTGCAGCTTGACCCATCCCAGCGTGTCTGCAATGTCGGCGGAAGCCGGTGAAAGCTTCTGCGCCTGGGTGAGCAGGGATACCGCCCGTTTTGGATTGCTGGCCTGGATCAGCCAGCCCAGATTGTTCAGAGCGATGGGATTGTCGGGGTTCTGTTTCAGCGCGATCTCATATTGGGGAATGGCGCGCGTGCCGTCCTGCTGCATGAGAAGGTTGGCATATTCCATTCGAACCGCAAGATCGTTCGGATTGCTCGCCAGCCATTTGGACATCAGATCGGCAGCACGGCCGGTGTCCCTGGCTTGCAAGGCAAAAGCCACCAGCTTCATCAGGACAAGATTGTTCGGCTTGTCGGCAAAACTCTTGGTGAGCACCGCGAAAGCCTGGTCATGCTGTTTGACCTTGTCCAGTGTCTCCGAAAGCAGCACGTCGGCATCGGTTCCCGGACTGGACGCCTGAAACGCCTTGGCTGTCGCCACCGCTGCATCGTTGCTGCCCTGGCTCAACAACAACCGGATCTGGGAGGCTCTCACATTCGGTTCCGTGGGCGCGCGCTTGACAGCAGTCTCCATCGCGTTAACCGCGCCAACCCGGTCGCCCGACGCCGCCAAGGCGCCGGCGAGCAAGGCTTGAGGCGCAGCGGCCGCCGGCATCAAGGCCGCGAGCCGGCGAAAGGTCGCGACAGCTTCCTTCTTTTGTCCCAGCGCAAGCTGTGTCGTGCCGAGCATCGTCACGGCCTCGCCATTGCCGGGCTGCACCCGCGAGAAGTCATCGGCGACGGGCAAGGCGCTCTTGAAGTCCCGCCGCGCCATCAGATAGCGGATGAGCGCAATTCTGGCCACGCTACTTTGCGGCGAAGCCACGATTGCCCGGCCAAGAACGGCGCGAACATCCCTGTCACGGCCCTGCCGCATGGCATTGTCGGCAAGCTTGAGAAGGGCCCCCAAATTCTTGGGATCCAGAGACAGGCTGGCATTGAGATCGCGATCGGACTCGGGAAACTTTGGCATCGAGGCCAAAAATTCGGCCCGTGCAAGCAGCGCCCGAACGCTTTTGGGGTCGGACTCGACGGCTTTGTCAAAGGCCGCCTGGGCCCCGACATCGTCTTTCTGGAGGGTAAGAATGCCACCCCGATCCACCAGCGCGGCAACGCG
>DATBCP010000036.1:0-3770 GCA_036270435.1 Rhizomicrobium sp.
CTGGTGCGGCAGCGCATTGACGGCATCGATGGTGCTGTTCAACGTGCCGGTCACGTCGGGATTGGCATCCTTATTGAAGCCGATATGGGTGTCGCTGATCTGCAGAAACACCGGCATGCCCATATCTGGTTGAGCTTCAGCCATGTCGATGGCACTGAACACTCCGCCTGAGAGCGTGAATAAAGTCCCGGCGCCCACGCCCAGGCATTTCAAAGCATCGCGGCGATTGTTCATGAGGAAAGTCTCCAGATTGCGGGAAGGAGACTTTGGCGCCGCAGCTTTTATTCCCGGTGATTTTGCGCCAGGCTGACAAATTCCTGGAAGGCTGCGGCATCCACGTCCGACACCGCGGCAAAATCCAGGTCACCGCTTTTCCAGAAGGTGGTGCGGAAGCCGCGGCTGATGCCGGCTTGCGGCAGGGGCGCACCGTGATCGGGCCAGGCAAACAGATCCATCTCATGATTGCCATGGGCGTAGACGGCAACGGCGGCAGGATGGCCGGCCACTTCGTCCGTCCGGCCGCCGGTCAAGACGAAGCCGTTTTGCGCGAAATCCGTCACCGGCGGTGAGATGCCGGCATGGGCCGCCAGCCAAGGCTTGACCGTATGGTGGTTGTTGGACGCCACCATGATGGTCTTGCCGCCAGTCAGGGCGGCGGCATGGGCATCCACCACCGATTGCGCCAGGGTCGCGGCCGATGGCGGCAGCAGGACGAACAGCGCAAAACCTGCGGCCAGCGCCGAAAGTCCACCGCCGCTGGCGGCGCCGAGCCAGAAACTATGCACAGGCGAATGCCGTGTCTCACGGTCGAGATGTTTCGTCAGCCGATGACGCAGCGTGTCCGGCGCCCGGTAGCGTGTGAGTTTGCGCAAGCCATCGCTGAGATCGGCGGTGTCCGCGGCAACGGCCTGGCATTCGGCGCAGCTTTCCAGATGCCGCTCCGCCGCCATGGCGTCGGCGCCGGCCAGTTCGCCATCCAGATAGCTTTGTGTTTGCAGACTTTCCTTGCAGCTCATAGGCAGGCCTTTGCAGTCTCCCGCAGCATGGCGCGGGCCCGTGCCAGGCGCGACATCACGGTACCGATGGGCGTGCCTGTGATGTCGGCGATCTCGCGGTAACTCATATCCTCCATCTCGCGCAGGATCAGTACCTCGCGAAATTCCTCCGGCAGCGCGGCGATCATCTGGTCCAGGCGGCGCCTGGTGCCCGCCCGCATGGCGGTTTGTTCGGGATCCGCCTCTCCCGCGACCAGTGTTTCGTCCTCCAGGCTGGTGTGTCCGCGCCGCCGGCTGGCCGCCCCCGCGCTGGCCCAGCAATTGCGGACAATCGTGAGCAGCCAGGCCTTCACATCGCCGCCGCGAAAGCCGTCAAAGGCGCGGAAGGCGCGCAGCATGGCGTCTTGGACGATGTCGTCGGCGTCCGTGGGCGAACGCGACAGCCACCGGGCCAGGTTGTAGGCCGCATCCAGGTGCGGCAAGGCTTGCGCCTCAAATCGCCGGCGCCGGTCATCCATGGGAAATGAGACCTTCCAAACTTCCTGCTTATTCCCAGCGGCTCCAAAAAATCGTGCCCCAGGCAATCTCTGTCCCGGCGCCTCGCCCAAGCTCGGCGCGTTGGCTTAGCTTTTCCTGGCGAGCAAGGCGAGCTTAGAAAAGCTTGCCCTATGCGAGCGGAGCGAGCATGCGGCGCTCAAATCGGTCCACCGGACCGATTTGTCCCGCTTTCGCGGGCCGCCTTGAACCCAATCGCGACAACATAAAGCTCCACCGACTCCGCCCGGCTGGCAGGCGGCTTGACATGTTTGACCTCGCGAAAGGCCTTTTTCAGCCGTGCCAGAAGTTCACCGGACGAACCGCCCTGGAACACTTTTCCCACAAAGCTCCCCCCCGGCTTGAGGGTATCCAAGGCCACTTCCAAGGCGATCTCCACCAGCGCGATGGTGCGGATATGGTCGGTGGCGCGATGACCGGTGGTGGGTGCGGCCATGTCGGTCATCACCACATCGGCGGGCCCAGCCAGCGCCACTTTCAACATCGCGGAGACATCGGGATCGGTCAGATCGGCCTTGAAAAACGTCACGCCGGCGATGGGCTCCATTTCCAGCACGTCGGCGGCCACGACAGCTGCGCCGGCATTCGCCGCCACCTGGCTCCAGCCGCCGGGCGCCGCGCCCAGATCCAGCACACGCGCGCCTTTCCTGAGGAAGTGGAATTTTTCGTTCAGCTCGATCAGCTTGAAGGCGGCGCGGCTGCGATAGCCCTTTGACTTGGCGGCGGCGACATAAGGATCATTCAGCTGGCGCTGAAGCCACGCGCGCGAGGATTGACTGCGCCCGCGATCCTTCTTGACTTTGACGGGCTCGCGGCCACGGCCCGAGGCATCGCCCTGTTTGCTGTCTTTCATCAAAGAGTCCGGCTCAACTGCCGGAGCATGCCTTCGCGCAGGCCCCGATCGGCGACCCGTAGCACCGGTGCCGGCCACAAGGAACAGATGGCGAAAAAAATCGCGCAACCCGGCAGCATCAGGTCGGCGCGCTCAGGCCCAATCGGCCCGATCCTGGCCAGGGCTTCGATATCCTGTCCCACCAGCCGGTCCACCAGCCTGAGCATATGAACGGTTTCATGCCAGCTTCCATCCACCCTGCTGCGGTTGTAGCGCGGCAATTTGAGCGCGATCGCCGCCAGGGTGGTGACGGTGCCCGATGTTCCCAGCAGATGGTATTTCTTGCTGTCGAAACCCTCCTGCATGGCATGGGCGAGAGGTTCAAAACGCGCTTTCAACTCCTGGTGCATGCGCTCGAAACCGGCACGGCTGGTCGAGGCCGGGCCATAACTTTCCGCCAGGCTGACCACACCCACCGGCACGGACGCGGCGAGCTTCTTCTGCGGGCCATCGGGGGTTTTCTCCAGCCAGATGACCTCGGTCGAGCCGCCGCCAATGTCGAACACCAGGGCGCCGCGATATTTGCGGCCGATCAGGGGCGCACAGCCGTCGGCGGCCAGGTCGGCTTCCTCCTCCGCCGAAATCACTTCCAGGTCCAGCCCGGTTTCCTGGCGCACCCGGCGGATCAGGATATCGGTGTTGCCGGCCAGCCGGGCCGCCTGGGTGGCGATGGCGCGCACATGTTTGACATTGTGCTTGGCGATGCGGTCGGCGCAGATTTTGAGCGCAGCGATGGTGCGGTCGATGGCCGTCGCGGCCAGCAGCCCGGTCTGGTTCACCCCCTCGCCCAGCCGGACGATACGGGAGAAGGAATCCACGATCCGAAAGCCGGCAGCGCCCCGCGGCCCTACGGGCGCGGCGATCAAAAGCCGGCAATTGTTGGTCCCCAGGTCCAGGACCGCCAGCAATGGTCCCCGCCCTGCATCGGTTTCGCCGTATTTCTGGCGGTTTCCGTGCATTTGCCCTCCAGCGCGATGGCGCTGCTTGGGACAAGGTTAGCACAGCCTAACCATCTTGCGGGAGCTAAAGCGGGGTGAAAAGCCGTCCTTGCAAGGGGTTGGCTCCTGGTCTAAAGGGGCGGTCCCGGTGGGCTTTTTGGCCTGATGGGGGATCGTCTAACGGTAGGACCCCAGACTCTGACTCTGGTTGTCTAGGTTCGAATCCTAGTCCCCCAGCCAACCTGTCCTAGGACCGGTGGCAATCTCCGTAGCACTAAAAAATCAACCTAGTTTCCGCGCTGTTTGGAAGTAAAGGTCAGCTTGGAGCACTGACGCCGATGCGATTTGTCTCCAAAACGCGGCAAATTCTGAGCGCAGTCTCCGCAATCT
>DATBCP010000037.1:0-6422 GCA_036270435.1 Rhizomicrobium sp.
TCCGGCCGCTCGCCCAAGCTCGCGGCGCTCGATGCTCAAATCGGTCCCTCGCTAGCGACAGCGTGAGTAGCGAGACCGATTTGCCCCGCTAAGAGCGGGGACGCCTCTCGCCCATGGCGGCGTAACCATCCATTGCAACCGCCAAGTCAATGTCCTTTTGGGTGACGCCGCCGGCATCATGAGTCGCCAAGGTGACCTCGACCTTGTTGTAGACGTTGAACCATTCGGGATGGTGATCCATTTTCGCGGCCAAAAGCGCACAGCGCGTCATGAAGGCGAAAGCGGCGTCGAAATCCACGAACTGGAATTTGCGGGTGATGGCCTCGCGGTCCTTGACCAGCTCCCAGTCCGGCAGGCGCTTCAGCGCATTGCGCAATTCCTCAACTGTCAATTTCGGCATGATCAAACCCTCTCAAGGAATATTCCCGTTCCACGCGATAGATGCTGCCGTCACTGGTCAGCTTGCTGGAATAGAGACAAAACGCATCCACGCCGAATTCGGCGCTGGTGGACAGCGCATGGTCGACCAACCAGGCCCGCACCTTGTCCAGCTCGGGATTGCGCAGCCGCGCCAAAGTGACATGGGGCGCGAATTTGTGGGCGTCTTGCGGCTGGCCCACCCGGCGGATCGCCGTGTCCACCTTGCGGGCAAGATGGTCGAGCAGCTCGTTTTTGCGCGCTGCCGTCCACAGCGTATGCGGCTGTTTGTTGCCGAACTGGCCGACGCCGTGAAATTGCAACTGAAAAGCAGGCGCATCGATTCCCGCCAGCATATCGTCGATGGCGCGCGCGTCCCGGCCGTCCACCTCGCCGATAAAGCGCAAGGTGAGATGTAATCGCTCGCGGCTTTGCCAGCGCGCGCCCGGCACGCCGCCCTGCCACAGCATCAATTCCTGCGCTACGCGATCGGGAATGGAAAGCGCCACAAATAATCTCATAAGGGCGGCCTCATGCCGCGCGCTTCAGCGGAAGGCGGCGGCGCAGCACCAGCAGGGTGCCGCCATAGGCCAGCGCGGCCATCGCCATCGCACCCCCCAGTGCCGCGACATCGCCACGGCCGTTGAGCAGCATGGCGCCAAGCCAGGCGCCGGCACCGCAGGCAATGGCCGCCAGCAGGGAGGCCGGAAGGGCCCGCAAGAATTGCGTTTCGATGGCGATCAAGGCGCGGCTCCGGCCCGTGACGGTCAGCAGGGCAACATTGATCCAGGCGCCCAGCGCCGTGCCCAGCGCCAGTCCGGCCACGCCCAAACTGAATCCCCACACGAACAGCAGCTTGAGCAGGATGTTGCTGATCAAGGCGATCACGGTGCTGCGCGCCGGAGTCAAGGTATCGTGCCGGGCATAGAAGGTCGCCTGCACGATGCGCAGCATCGCCATGGCCGGCAAGCCTGTGCCATAGGCCATCAGCGCCCAGCTCGCCAATTGCGCAGCCTGCGCGTTGAAGGCGCCATGCAGGAAAACCGCGCGGATGATGGTGCCGGGGATCAACAGGAAAGTGACCATGAAGGGCAGGGTGAGCAGCAGGCTCATCGCCGCGCTGCGGTTCTGGGCGGCATCCGAGCCCGCCGTGTCGCCTTTCGCCAGCCGCGCCGACATTTCCGGCAAAAGCACCGTGCCCAGCGCGATGCCGAACACCCCCTGCGGCAGCTGGTTGATGCGATCGGCATAATAGAGCGCGGTGCGGCTGCCGGTGGGCAGCAGGCTGGCCAGGATGGTGTCGATGAAGGGCGCGATCACCACCGAGGTCGCGCCGAAGGTCACGGCGCCAAAGGCGACGAAGAACTCGCGGATCTCGGGCGTCCAGCGCGGCCAGGTGATCTTGAGCCACAGCCCCTCGCGCGCGCCGGCCCAAAGGATGAAGACCAGCTGCGCCACGCCGCCGGCAAACACGCCCCAAGCGGCGGCATATCCGGCATTGGGAAACCAGCGATAGAGCAGAAGCGTGGCGATCATCGCCAGATTCTGCAAATTGGACCAGAAGGCACCTGCCCAAAACCGGTTGATGGCATTGAGCATGGCCGACAGCTGCACCGCCACCAACGTCATGATCAGATAGGGAAAGGTGACGCGCGCCAGGCTGACCGTCAGGTCGAATTGCGCGCCCGACCAGCCGGGCGCCAGCACCCGGATGACCAGCGGCATGAAAAGCGTCGCAAGCACCAGCAACACCACCTGCGCCGCCATCTGCCAAGCAAACACCGCATTGGCGAAACGCGCCGCGTCCTGATGTTCCCCCTTGGCGTGCAGCGCCGCATAGCGTGGCAGGAATGCCGGATTGATGGTGCCTTCACCGAAGATGGAACGAAAGTAATTGGGAAACAGGAAGGCGACGAAAAAGGCGTCGGACAAAAGCCCCGCCCCCAGCGTCCAGGCCAGCAGCGCATCGCGGGCAAAGCCGGTGATGCGCGACAGCAAGGTAAAACCGCTGACCGAGATCAGCTTCTTGAGCATCAGCGCCCCGACTTCGACGGTAAGACCAGCTTCTTCACATAAGGAAGCATGCGCGCCACGACCACCTTCACGCCCGCCGGATTGGGATGCATCCCGTCCGCCTGGTTGAGTTTTGGATTCAAGGCCACCCCATCCAGGAAGAAAGGATAGAATAACACAGTGTAGTCTTTCGCCAGCCGCGGATAGATGGCGTCAAATTGCTTGACATAATCCGCGCCCAGGTTGCGCTGGGCATGCATCCCGGTCAAAAGCACCCTCACATGCTCCGCCTTGAGCTTGTCCAGGATGGCGCGCAGATTCTTTTCGGTAACGTCGGGGGGGATGCCCCGCAGCATGTCATTGGAGCCCAATTCCAGGATCACCGCATCGGGATGGTCGGCCAGGGACCAGTCCAGCCGCGCCAGCCCGCCTGCCGAGGTATCGCCCGACACCCCTGCATTGGTCACCACCGCGTCGACCCCGGCCTGTTTGAGTGCCGCCTGGAGCTGGGTGGTGAATTCGGTGCCCGGCGGCAAGCCATAGCCCTGGGTCAGGCTGCTGCCCAGGGCGAGAATTCTCACCGGTTGGGCCGCGACAGCGGTCCCAACGCAAAGCGCCGGCCCTGCTCCCGCCATGATCAGGAACAGAACTATGCTAAGCAGCGTCTTGAAACCGCGCGCCATCGTTATTCTATCTAGAGTTACGAACACCATGAACAATCCCCCGCCCGCGCTCCAGCTTCAACCCTCTCTTCAGTTGGAAGAGGTCAGCCTGACTCTCAACAGCCTGGCCGGGCCGGTGGACATTTTGAACGGCGTATCTCTATCGGTATCAGCGGGCGAAACCGTGGCGCTGACCGGCCCCTCTGGTTCCGGCAAATCCTCGCTGCTGATGGTGGCGGCGGGACTGGAAAAAGCCACGGCCGGGCATATCACCGTCACCGGCACCGACATCACGCGGATGGGCGAGGATGCCCTGGCGCGTTTCCGGTTGGGCCGGGTGGGCGTGGTGTTTCAGAGTTTTCATCTCATTCCCACCATGACGGCGCTGGAGAATGTCGCGGTGCCCCTGGAGCTGATGGGGGCCCCCGATGCGTTCGACCGCGCCGAAAGCGAACTTCGGGCGGTAGGGTTGATCCTGCGCACCGATCATTATCCCGGGCAGTTGTCGGGCGGCGAGCAGCAGCGTGTGGCACTCGCCCGCGCCTTGGCGCCGGGACCGCAGATCTTGTTCGCGGACGAGCCCACCGGCAACCTGGACAGTGCCACCGGCACCGGCATCGCCGACCTGATCTTTGCCCTGAATGCGGAACGCGGCGCCACCTTGTTCCTGGTCACCCATGAGGAATCGCTGGCGCGCCGCTGCAGCCGGATGTTGCGCATGGCGGACGGGAAGATCACCGCCGATGCCTAATCTGGGTCTTGCCAGATTCAAGCTCGCTGGGCGCTTTGCGCGCCGCGAGCTGCGCGGCGGCTTTGCGGGCTTTCGCATCTTCTTTCTCTGTCTGCTGCTGGGATCGGCCGCCATTTCCGGCGTGGAATCGCTCAGCGATGCCTTTCTCACCGGCCTTCAGGACCAGGGCCGGATTCTGTTGGGGGGCGACGTGTCGGTGAATCTGGTGCATCGCCCGGCCACGGTCGAGGAACGCGGCTTCCTGGATGCGCAAGGCAAGGTCTCCGAATCGCTTTCCATGCGGGCCATGGCCTATGCGCGCGACAATAACGGGCGCCAATTGGTCGAAGTAAAGGCGGTCGATGATCGCTGGCCCCTGTTCGGCACCCCGCGATTCATTCCGGGGCAAAATCTGCACGACGTTTTGGCCTGCGAGGATGACGGCATTTGCGGCGCGGGTGCGGAACAAAGCCTGTTGGACCGGCTGCATGTCGGGCGCGGCGACCTGATCAAGCTGGGCAATGCCACCTTCCGCATCATCGCGGTGCTGGACAAGGAGCCCGATCGCATCTCCACCGGCTTCTCGCTGGGGCCACGGCTGCTGATTTCCAGCAAAGGCGTGCCCGCCACCGGCCTGGTCACGCCGGAGAGCCTGGTGAACTACACCTACCGCATCGCCCTCAAGGGCACGTCCGACAATATGGTCCAGGCGCGCACGGCCATCGCTGCGTTCCGCGACACCGCCGAGCGGCGTTTTCCCGATGCCGGTTGGAACATCCGTGACCGCAGCGATGCCGCGCCCGGCATCAAGCGCTTTGTCGAGCAGCTGACCATGTTCCTCACCTTGGTGGGACTGGTGGCCTTGGGCGTTGGCGGGGTGGGCGCGGGCCAGGCGATCCAGGCTTTTCTGGACCGCAAGCGCAACGACATCGCCATCCTGAAAAGCATGGGCGCCGGGGGCGCCTTCGTGTTTTCGATTTTCTTTCTGCAGGTGATGACGGTGGCAGTGCTGGCCACGCTGTTGGGCGCCGGGCTGGGCACGCTCCTGCCCTTCGCCGCCGTGCGGCTCTATGGCGATGCCCTGCCCGTGCCACCCACCATAGGATTCTATCCGGTGCCGCTCTTGCTGGCGCTGGCGTTTGGGCTGTTGTCGGCGATTGCTTTCGCCGTGCCGCCTTTGTCGCGTGCCCGCACCGTGCCGCCTGCAAGCCTGTTCCGGGACGTCATCGCGCCCGCCAAGGCCGAAGGCCAAAATCTCTACCGCGCGATCTCCGCCGGCGCCGCTGTCCTGATCGCGGTCCTCACCTTGGCGGTCGCGCCTTCGCCGGTATTCGCCGCGGAATTCCTGGCGGGCGCGGCGGCGGCGCTGGGCCTGCTGAGATTGTTGGCGGAAGGTCTGAGGCGCGCCATTGCCGGCTTGCCGCCGTCCCGCTCGCCGCTGTTGCGGCTAGCCCTCACCAATTTGGTGCGGCCGGGCGCGGCCACCGGCGGCGTGGTCACGGCGCTGGGCTTGGGATTGACCTTGCTTGCCACCGTCACCTTGCTCAGCGCCACCATCAACGCGCAGGTTGCGGCGGCTTTGCCGGCGCGCGCGCCGAGTTTCTTCTTTGTCGATATCCAGCCGGATGAAGCGGAAAGATTCGACCGTACCGTCACCGGCTTCTCCAGCGCCGGAGATTACAAGCGCACGCCGATGATCCGGGGACGCATCACCGCCTTGAATGGCGTGCCATCGGCACAAGCCCTGGTCGCGCCGGACGCCAAATGGGCGTTGAATGGCGACCGCGGCATCACCTATGCCGCCACGCCGCCACCGGGCACCATCATCACCGATGGGAAATGGTGGGCGTCCGATTATCGCGGCCCGACCTTGATCTCGCTCGACCAGGCCATTGCCCATGGCACCGGCCTCAAGATCGGCGACAGCATGACCCTGAACGTGCTGGGCCGCAGCTTTGAGGGCCGCATCGCCAGTTTGCGCAAAGTGGACTTCACCACCGGCGGGCAGAATTTCGTGCTGGTCCTGTCGCCGGGGCTGATCGACAAGGCGCCGCATGCCTTCCTGGCCACAGTGCGGGTCGCGGACAATCAGGAAAATGCCATGTACATGGCGGTGACCAATCGCTTCCCCAACGTTTCCACCGTGCGGGTCAAGGATGCCATCCAGCAGGTGCAGAGTTTGCTGGCCTCCCTTGCCCTGGGCGTCAGCGCCGCCAGCCTGGTCACCATCCTGGCGGGCCTGCTGGTGCTGGCCGGTGCCATCGCAGCCGGCAACCGGGCGCGCGTCTATGATGCCACCATTCTCAAGGTCCTGGGGGCGACACGGGCGCGAATCGCCTTGGTCTACATCATCGAATATGGCGTCCTTGGCGCGGCCACCGGGATTATCGCCTTGGCGGCCGGTACCTTGGCCGCCTGGGTGATCGCCCGATCTGTCTTGGACGTTCCCTTCACGTTTGACGCCCAGGCGGTGATCCTGACGGTGGCAGGCGGGGGCGCCGCGACCCTGGTTTTTGGGCTGCTGGGAGCGCTTGCGGCACTCCGGACCCGGCCCGCAAGGCGCCTGAGGACGGCTTAACCGTCTTGGATTTGTTAAAATT
>DATBCP010000038.1:0-10557 GCA_036270435.1 Rhizomicrobium sp.
CAGGCAAGGCCAATCTTGGCGGTTTGTCGGTGACTGGCGATGCCAAGGTCTCCATTCTGGGCAGCGGCGACGCATCCCTGTCGCCGCATGGCACGGTCCGGCTGTTCATTGCCGGCAGCGGCAATCTCCAGCTTCTCACCAGGCCATCCGACTTGCGCCAGACTATCGTGGGCAGCGGCGAAGTCAGCCAGTTGGCGGGAGAGGCCGCGAAAGAAGCGCTGAAGTCGCAGGATATCGCGCGGACGGCAAGAGAATCGGCCAGAGAAGCGGCACAAGAGGCCGTGAACGAGAACCAGGTAAACGAGCAGGTCCGGCGTCAAGTTGAGCGGCAAATCGAACGGCATTGGGGACCCCCTGTGCCGCCCTTCCCTCCTGGGCCGCCGGAGGTTCTGGAAAGAGACGGTAAGGTCGTAGTACCTGGATACAAGAATGTCGATCTCGGCCATGTCGAACGGGATTCTCTGACGATTACCATCGCAAATTCCGGTTCTCTCACCGCCGAGGGCAAGGTGGATCATCTGAGGGTCGACATCTTGGGTTCGGGTCAAGCCAATTTGGCAAAGCTGTCAGCGCGGACGGTGACGGTGATGGTGATGGGAAGCGGCTCGGCCACCGTAGCGCCGCGCGAGGAACTCAAAGCCAATATCATGGGCTCGGGCGACATTCATCTTGCGACCCGCCCGGCCGGCATCGAACGCTCGATCATGGGATCCTGCCGGGTGATCGAAGAGCATTGAAGCGCCAAGATCCCCACCAGCAACTGCAACAAGGCGGAACCCTGTTAACGGCCCTGCTCGTGGTCGCGGCGTTGATGCCATGGCCTCTTCTGCTCGATCACGACAAAGGGCTGGCCTTTGCCTTGGTCTCCGCTGCGATTGTTGGGGTGCTGCGATTGTTGGGGTGCTGCGCCTGCTGCTTGGGCGGGAATGGACCGGCCGCGCGGGCCTCAAACTGTCGTCAAGAGATATCGTCCTGGTCGTCCTGGCATTCGCCATGGTCGCAACCGGAAGCAAGTTGCTTCTCCCCATCGTGTACAAGGCCGCCGGGCTGAAGGCGAATGCTCCCAATATCGAGGATCAAATCGGATTCCTGTTCCAGGCCTTCAATGAGGAAGTCCTGTTTCGCGCCCTTATGATCGGCTTGGTCCTTCACTATGTGCGTTCGCCCGTCCTTGTTTCGCTGGGGCTGGCCTTGCTTTTTCCAGTCGCGCATTTTGTCCTGTACCGCTATTCCAATCCTATGCACCTGGCACTTTCCATCAACGCGCTGACAACACTGTTCTTTGCCGGTGTGGCGATGAATGCCCTATATTTGACCTTCCGGCACATCGGTTTTTCCTGGGCCTTGCATGCCGGGTGGAATGTCGTCTGGTTGCCCGCAACGATTTACGACGCAGCAAGTCATGCGCGTTTGTATGAACCACAGGTCTTCGACCGGGTGTTGGGCTCGCCAATTCTCGTCGCTATGGTTGGCGCAGTGGCGGCCTTTTGCTTTGCAACTATGCTGCGGTATTCCATAGCATCGGAATGCTAGTCCAGCGCGAAACACCCTTGCCGACATGGCATGAACACGGTCCGCCCGTAGGGCCTCGCGGGAACTCCCGCCAAGGAACGGTTTGAAGAAAAAACAGTTCCCTAATGTGTGCTCTCTTCCCGGCTATCCCGGGACTGCGGTGATGGAGGATCGGATGTTACGCTGCACAAACAGGCTGGTGGCACTATCGCTTTGTGGCGCCTTTGTTCTCAGTCATCCATCTCTGGCGCAGAATGCGAATGAAGAAGATGCCCCGGCTGGGCCAAGTGTACAGACACAAGGCGGGAGTATGCGTGCCGGCGAGCAGCCGGCGGATGCGGCTCCTCAACAATTGGGGCGAGGCACCGAAGCCCAGGCAGAACACAGCGCCCAAGCCACCGCACATAAGTCCCTGAATGATCCAAACAACCAGCTGGGCACGAGCTTGCAGGGACGAACCAGACCTGTGGCCGGCGCCACCGATGGTCCTCCCTACGACACTGCATCAACGGCCAAGCCCTCTGACGTGCCCCCCGGCGCGGAAGAAAGATAGGCGGTACAGACAAAATATAACTTCTAGACCGTCCCCGCCTTCACCAGCTTGACGGCATGGTCGGCGGCGCGCGCCGTGAACGCCATGAAGGTCATCGAAGGATTGACGCAAGCCGTGGACGCCATCTGCGAGCCATCGGTGATGAACAGGTTGGCCGCGTCATGCGCCTGGCTCCAGCGATTGACCACCGAGCTGCGCGGATCGGCGCCGATGCAGGCGCCGCCCATCTCATGGATGGCATCGCCCGGCACATGCTCCTCATTCACCGAACCGACATCTGCAAGTCCCGCCGCCCGCATCATGGCTTCGCCCTGGATGGCCGCGTCGCGCATCATCCGCATCTCATTCTCGCGGAAGGTGACATTGAACACCGCCAACGGCACGCCGAAACGGTCCAGCTTGGCGGGATTGAGGGTCAGCGTATTGTCCTTGTAGGGCAAACATTCCCCAAAGGCGGTGAAGCGGATGGTCCATGGGCCGTATTGGCGCATCGCCTCCTTCATCGCCGCGCCAAAACCCCGCGCCCCGGCCGCACCGCGGCCGGCCGCGCCTTGCATGCCATAGCCGCGCACGAAATCGGCATCGGCGTCCTGGCCATCCAGATTGCGGAAGCGCGGGATATAGACGCCGTTGGGACGCCGCCCATAGGCGATATAGGGACTAAGCTCACCGTCCGGGACCGTCCCCCAAAATGTCGTGCGGAAGGCATGATCCATGATGTACCGGCCCAACATGCCGCTGGAATCGGCAAAGCTGCGGTCGCTGCCCGGCAGGCGTGAATTGAGCAGGATCTGGGTGGAGGCCATCGCCGAGGCGCAGAGGAACACGATCCGCGAGGTATAGACATGGGCCTGCATGGTGTTGGCATCGACGACCCGCACGCCGGTGACGCGCTTGGCCCCGGGATCATATTCCAGGTTGGTCACCACCTGGTCCGACAGCAAGGTCAGGTTGTTGGTCTTGCGTGCCGCCGGCAAAGTCACCGCCTGGGTCGAGAAATAGGCACCAAACGAACAGCCCCGCGCGCACATGGAGCGACTCTGACAGCGCGCCCTGCCCTGCTCGGGCTTGTCCTCGGTCATATTGGCGGTGCGGGTTGAAATCAGCTTGCGGCCGGGGATCGCCCTCTCGAGCCGCTCCTTCACCCAGATCTCAGCGACGTTCATGGGATGGGGCGGCTGATACTCCCCATCCGGAAGTTGCGGCAGCCCCTCCTTCGAGCCGGCGATACCGGCATATGTCTCGACATAGGAATACCAAGGCGCGATCTCGTCATAATTGACCGGCCACGGGCTGCCATGACTATCGCGCTTGTTGGCTTCGAAATCGATGTGACTCCAGCGCAGCGCCACCCGGCCCCAGATCAGCGACTTGCCGCCCACCTGGTTGGGCCGCACCCAGCGGAACGGCTTGCTGTTCTCGAAGTCGATCGGGTTGAGCCGATCATTGTTGTAATAATGGGTCTGGGCGGTGAGGTTGGCACCACCCCATTTGGCCATGACATAGTCGCGTTCGACCTCGGCGGATGGCAGGTTCCCGCGATAGGGCAACTGCCAGGGACCTTTACCTTCGGTGATATAATCCTTGCGATGCTCGACCATGCGGCCGCGGTCCAGCATCAGGACCTTCATCCCCTTCTCGCACAATTCCTTGGCAGCCCAGCCGCCACTGATGCCCGATCCGATGACGATGGCGTCGAAGTCATAACTTGCCATGATGAAATTCCAAATTCAGGAGGAGAAAACGCGGCGCACTTGGTCGTAGGGATACTTGCCGTCGTAATGGCCCGGCACCGGGACATAGACGCGCTCCTGTTTGCAGCCGATCTCAGAGGTGTAATAGCCCATGATCGTCAACTGGCGGCAATGTTCAAAGAAGCTGCCCGACAGGCCGGAGACCCTGCCCGTCATCGCCTGGGTGAGGACCAGGTCCTGTTCCTCCGGCGCCAGGCCGACAAAGGTTCCGTTGAACTGGACGCGTACATGACCTTCGAACACGCCCAGACCAGTCATGAAATCATCGCGCTCGGTGGGTTCGTACCAATCGGCCAGCATCATCTCGATGAAAGCGGGAACGCCGGCCGCGATGGCGCCGGGCGTCTCGGTGGTGGGGATGATGCGCTCGCTGATGGCAGCGACCAGCGAGCGCTGGTCGGATGTCAAAGCCGCATGCGAGGCGACGAAACCCGGCACCGGCTGGGCGGCACCCGTTTCCGCGGCCAGGGCCTTGGCCAGCGGCGCCACAAGTTCCACGCCCAACAACGCGCTCGCGCCGGCCAGAAGATCGCGCCGATCCAGAAATGCCATATCGTCCTCCAGGAACGTCTTCTTGCGAACGCCCCAAAAGCCGATGGTAAGGGACTTGGGCGCCGATGAAAATAGCGGGTGGGAACCCGCTGTTCATCGCGAAGTTCATCGCGCGCGGGCGTAGCTTGGGTATGCGCGCAATCTGGGCCTTGCTCCGCAAGTCCTTCATTACATCGCTGTCAGTTCAGCAGTTCCCAGTCATGTGACCTTTTCCGACTGACTTTCCTCAGACTGCTCCCGAGACAGGAGAATGATCGTGGCAAGGATACAAGCGGTTCCCAGCCAATCCATGCCGCCCCAGGAAACCCCCAGCCACCAGACAGAGAGCACCGCCGCGGACAAGGGCTCCGCGCATGTCAGCACAATCGTCCTCTGGGCCCCGATCATGCTGAGTGCGGTGTTGAAAAGATAAAAGGCAAGCAGGGTTCCGAAGATCAGGACGAACGTGAAAAAGACATAGGCGCGCCCATCCCAGATGCCCTGCACCTTCCAGGGTGCATGCAGCAAGGACAGGGCAATACCACCGATCAGCATGCTCCAGCCCGCCACAACCGCCGCGCCATGACGTTTCAGAATGGCGGTCGGCTGGATCGAATTGAAGGCGGCCGCGACCGCGCTGGCCAGGCCCCAGAAAAGTGCGGCCAGGGAAATGGAAAGCGCGCCGATCCGGCCATGCGCCACCAGGAAGAAGGTCCCCAGCATGGCCAGCGCGATGGCGGCGATGTCGTGCGGGCGCGGCCGCTTGTTGCCCGTCACGGCCAGCCACACTGCCACCATGGCAGGCGAGGTGAATTGCAGCACCGTTGCCGTGGCTGTGTTTGAAGCGCCGATTGCGGCCATATAGGTGAATTGAACCGGCATCATGCCGATCAGGCCGAACAGGACCAGCGGCCGGGCATCCAGGTGCCAGATCGCCAATATAGTCCGGCCCCGGCGTGCCGCCGAAATCAGAAGCATGGCACTCCCCCCAAAGAGGAGCCGCATGGTCACCAGCCATCCGACATCGACGCCACGTTGCTGGAACAGGAATTGCGCAAAGGTGCCGCCCACGCCGAACAGCGTGCCGGCCAATACGGCAATGGCGAATCCCAGGCCCCTCACGGGGTCAGCATGAGCAATTAGGCAGGCTTGCGAAAGCGCAGGGTCATGCGGTCGCTTTCGCCGATCGCATCATACTTGCTGTGGTCGAATTTCGGATTGTCGCCTGACTCGGCGCTGCGGCGCGTTGGCGGCAGGGTCCAGACGCCGAAGGGATGATCCTTGGTGTCCTTGGGATTGGCATTGATCTCGGATTTGGCGTCCAGTTTGAACCCGGCCTTCTCCGCCAGCCCCACGATGGTGGAGGTCGCGACATAGCCGTCGCGCGCATCGTCCTTCTGCGGCCGGGGATCGGCGCGATGGTCTTCCACCGCCAGGATCCCGCCCGGCTTCAGCACGGCATAGAAATCCCGCATGCTTTTTTCCGCCATGCCCGGCGTCCACAGCCAGTCATGGATATTGCGGGCCGTCAGCACCAGGTCGGCGGAATTGGCGGGCCCCATCGGACCGGAGCTGTTGCTGAATACGGTGTAGTGGATGTCGCCATAGACCGCCTTGTCATTGAACTTTTCCGGCAGCTTCTGATCGGGCTTGCCGGTGGCGGCGATGTAATGGCCACCGGTATTCTTGGCATAGGGCGCCAATATCTCGCTCCAATAGCCGCCGCCGGGCGCCACCTCGATCACGGTCTGGCCTGGCTTGAGCCCCCAGAATTCCAGGCTGGCTTGCGGATGGCGGGCGCCGTCGCGCGCCTTGTCCGCCGCAGGTCTGTTGGGCGCGGCGATGGCGGCAGCAAGCTTGGCATCGGCGGCACGTGCCGGAAGCGGCGCCGCGGCGGCAAATCCGGTCAAGGCGACGGCCAGCAGCAGGGTACGCGAAAGCATGACATCCTCCCCAGGTTATTTTGCCACAGCTTGTGCAGCGGCTGCGGCGAATTTATGTCTTTTGGGGCCGTCGGGCGACTGGCCCCCCGGGCCGCCCTCCCTTAGATTTTTGCAGGTGTTGGGGTTCGCGCATGACGGTTTCACGACGCATATTCCTGGAAGGCGCCACACTGGCGGGACTTTTCGCGGCCTGTCCGGCAGCGGCGCAACCCGGCAAAGCTTCGGCTCTGCATCGCGGCCTGATCTGCCTGGATACCCATCTCGACACCCCGGCCAGCCTGGCGCGGCCAGGCTGGGACATGATGCAACGCCATTCCCGCGCAACCGACCTTACCCAGGTGGACTACCCCCGCATGGTGGAAGGCGGCTTGGATGGCGGTTTCTTCGCCATCTACACGCCCCAGGGACCATTGACGCCGGACGGCAAGACGGCGGCACGCGATGCCGCCTTCCTGCGCGCGATGGAAATCCGGGAGATGGTGGCGGCCCATCCCAAACAGTTCGAACTGGCCTTTGTTGCCGAGGATGCCGCCCGCATCGCCGCCGCCGGCAAGCGCATTGTCTATCAAAGCATCGAGAACAGCTATCCCCTGGGCGACGATATCAGCCTGCTCAGCGTCTTCTACAAGCTTGGCGTGCGCATGTTGGGCTTCATCCATT
The DNA here is from genome assembly GCA_036270435.1 of Rhizomicrobium sp. GTDB lineage: Bacteria > Pseudomonadota > Alphaproteobacteria > Micropepsales > Micropepsaceae > Rhizomicrobium. The sequence continues at coordinate 6,954 of DATBCP010000038.1, forward strand.
TCAAGAATAACCAGTTCGGCGATTCCGCCACCGACAAGCCGCAATGGAACGGCTTGTCGCCCAAAGGACGCGAATTGGCGGCGCTGGGCAACGACCTGGGCATGGTGCTGGATGCGAGCCATGCTTCCGATGCGGTGTTCGACCAGATGATGGAGATATCGCGAGCGCCCATCATCCTGTCTCATTCCGGCTGCCGCGCCGTACACCACCATCCCCGCAACATCGATGATGCGCGCATCAAGAAACTCGCGGCGGCCGGCGGCACTATCCAGATCAATTCCTACAACAGCTACCTGATCGACGTGCCGCCCAACCCCGAGCGGGAGAAAGCCGTGACTGCCTTGCGCCAAAAGACGAGAACAGCGCCTGACGCATCCGCCGCGGAAGCGGATGCGGCGCGCCGCGACCTGGTGAAAGGCATGCAGGAGATCGAGGCGCGCTATCCCGAGCCGGGCGCGACTTTTGACATGTATATGCAACATGTCACCCACGCGCTGGACCTGGTGGGGCCGGATCACGTCGGCGTGGGCTGCGACTGGGATGGCGGCGGCGGCGTCATCGGTATGGAGGATGTGGCGTCGATCCCCAAAATCACCGAGCAGCTGGTCAAACTAGGCTATACCGAGGTCCAACTCGCCAGCTTCTGGGGGGGCAATGCGCTGCGCGTGCTGAAGGCGGCACACGATGCGCGCAAAATCGCTGGCTGAGCGGCGCACCCTTAGCATGGCGTCTCTCAAGGGGAGACCGATTTGGAAAAAGACCGCCTGCTGGCCATGACCGACGGCGTGGTCGCCATCATCATCACCATCATGGTGCTGGAGCTGAAAGCCCCGGCGGGTGAGGATTTGCAGTCCCTCCATGCGCTGTGGCCGGTCTTCTTCGCCTATGTCCTGAGCTTCGTCTATGTGGCGATCTATTGGAACAACCATCACCACTATTTCCATCTGGTGCCGCGGGTGAACGGCGCGGTGCTGTGGGCGAATTTCCATTTGCTGTTCTGGCTGTCGCTGATCCCCTTCTCAACCGCCTGGCTGGGAGAACATGCTTTTGAGCCCATTCCAACCGCGCTCTATGGCATTTCACTGCTGACGCCGGCGCTGGCCTGGGTGATCATGCAAAAGGTGATCATACGCATGCAAGGCGACAGTTCGCGGCTGAAGGCCGTTCTGGGCCGTGACGTCAAGGGAACGGTTTCACCGTTTCTCTACCTGGCAGGCATCCTGTTCTCTTTCGTGGCGCCATGGGCCGCGCTGTTGTGCTATCTGGCGGTAACGTTCCTCTGGCTGGTGCCCGACAAGCGGATCGAAAAGATGGTGGCGCATGATGGGTGACAGGAGCCGCGCAGCGTGACCGAGCAACTGATTTCCGCCTTTGTCACCTTGCTGGTGGTGATCGATCCCATCGGCCTGGGACCGATCTTCCTGGGCCTGACCGGCGGCATGGATGAGATGACGCGGCGCAAGATAGCGCTGCAGGCCAGCATCATCGCCTTTTGCGTCCTGGCCGGCAGCGCGCTCATCGGCGACTGGCTGCTGGGACAGCTGGGCATTTCACTGGCGGCCTTCCGCATCGCCGGCGGATTGCTGCTGTTCGCCATCGCCTTCGAAATGGTTTTCCAGCGCCGCGCCGAGCGCAAGACCGACCAGGCCGGCCAGCCGGGCACTGCCATTGCCGCCTTTCCGCTGGCGATCCCGCTGATGGCGGGACCTGGCGCGATCACCGCCATGATCCTGCTCGCAAGCCGGTTGGGACGCGAGCCCGTGGCGCTGACCGCCCTGCTTGCCATCATGGGCGTAATGCTTTTGGCATCCTATCTGGTATTCCTCAGCGCAACGTGGCTCGAAAGGCTGCTGGGCACGCAGGGACAAGCCGTTCTGGGTCGCCTGCTGGGTGTGCTGCTGGCGGCCCTGGCGGTGCAATTTGTCGCCGACGGAGTGAGGGCGCTTATCGTGTGATGGTCAGATATCCGCGTAGCAGCGCACTTCTTCGGTTGCGCTCGGCGTCGTCAGAGCGCCATCACGTGCCGGACCGACATTCTTGGCATAACGCGCCAGCGCCCCGGTCTTGAAGCCGGGCGGCTTGGGCTTGAACGCGTGTCTGCGCTCCGCCAGTTCGGCTTCCGACAGCTCCACATCGATCGTGCCCTTCTCGGCATCGATGGTGATGATGTCGCCATCCTGGATCAGGCCGATCGGGCCCATATCGGCCGCTTCCGGCCCGACATGGCCGACACACAAGCCCCGGGTCGCGCCCGAGAAACGCCCATCGGTCACCAGGGCGATGTTCTCCGTCCCCTGACCGTAGAGCGCCGCCGTGGTCGACAGCATTTCACGCATGCCCGGACCACCCTTGGGACCTTCCCAGCGGATCACCAGCACATCCCCTTCCCGATAGTCGCGCCGCTCGACGGCCGCGAAACAGTCCTCTTCGCAATCGAACACCCGCGCCGGGCCGCGATGCTTGATGTGTTTCAAGCCCGCGATCTTGACGATGGCGCCTTCCGGTGCGAGCGAACCTTTCAAGCCGACCACACCGCCGGTGGGGGCCAGCGCCTTGTCCACCGACACAATCACTTTCTGGTCGGGATTGAACTTCAGGTCCTTGAGATTTTCGGCCACCGTCTTGCCGGTGACGGTGATGCAGTCGCCATGCAGCAGGCCCGCATCCAGCAGCGCCCGCATCAACATAGGCACGCCGCCGGCCTCCCACAGATCCTTGGCGACATACTTGCCGCCCGGCTTCATCGAGGCGATGTAGGGCGTTTTCTTGAAGATTTCCGCCACATCGAACAGGTCGAGCTTGGTGCCGGCCTCGTTGGCCATCGCGGGCAGATGCAGGGCCGCATTGGTCGAGCCGCCGCTTGCCGCCACCACCATGGCGGCATTCTCGAATGCCTTGCGGGTGCAGATGTCGCGCGGGCGCAGATTCTTCGCCAGCAACTCCATCACCGTCTCTCCCGCCTTGAGCGCGAAATCATCGCGCGACAGCATTTCAGCGGGCGGGCCCGAGGAATAAGGCAAGGCCAGGCCGATGGCCTCGGCAACACAGGCCATGGTGTTGGCGGTGAACTGGCCGCCGCAGGCGCCCGCGCCGGGACAGGCCACTTTTTCCAACTCGCACAAGTCGGCGTCATTCATCTTGCCGGCGGAATGCTTGCCCACGCCTTCGAACACATCCACCACGGTGACATCCTGGCCGTGGAATTTGCCCGGCATGATCGAGCCGCCATACAGGAAAACGCTGGGCACGTTCAGCCGCAGCATCGCCATCATCATGCCCGGCAGGGACTTGTCGCAGCCGGCGATGCCCACCAGCGCGTCGTAGCAATGGCCGCGCATGGTCAGTTCGACGCTGTCGGCGATCACTTCGCGCGACACAAGCGAGGAGCGCATGCCCTCATGGCCCATGGCAATGCCGTCGGTGACGGTGATGGTGCAGAATTCCCGGGGGGTGCCCCCGGCCTGTTTGACGCCATTCTTGGTGGACTGGGCCTGGCGCATCAGCGCGATGTTGCAGGGGGCGGCCTCGTTCCAGCAACTCGCCACGCCCACAAAGGGCTGGTGAATCTCGGCCTCCGTCAGCCCCATGGCATAATAATAGGAAC
>DATBCP010000039.1:0-4622 GCA_036270435.1 Rhizomicrobium sp.
CAAAGCCGCTCGCTTGCCCATTAGGGCGGTGACGGGTTCTGCAGGCGGACTTCTCTGGGAAAATCGCGCGAAAACAAGCGCTTATGGCAGGAAACCAGCCGTTGCGAACGACATTGACAATCATTCGCAACTAACTCTATATCTCTTGTAAACCTGGGGCCACTCCCCGGGCAGGAGCACTTGGATGATCGTCTGCGTCTGCAATAGGCTGAACGAGCAGCGCATCGGCGCCGCGATATGCGGCGGCGCACAGTGCGCCGATGACGTCTATACGCGCTGTGGCGTGAGAAAGAATTGCGGACGATGCCAGCAAACGATCGAAGGAATGCTGGAAAAAAGTCGCGAGGCGCTCAGCCTGGCGGCGGAGTGACGCCTGCGGAAGCGCCCGGGCCCCAGCCCCATGCCTCGATCGTCGGCGATCCGGTCACCCTCTCCTTCCTCAACAAGGTGCTGAAGAACGAGCTCACCGCCATCAATCAGTATTTCCTGCATTCGCGCATGCTGGCCGATTGGGGCCTCTCCCATCTCGCGCATAAGGAATACGAAGAATCCATCGACGAGATGAAGCATGCCGACAGGCTGATCAAACGCGTGCTGTTCCTGGGCGGACTGCCCAACCTGCAGGACCTGGGCAAGCTGTTGATCGGAGAAAGCGTTCTGGAAGTCCTCAAATGCGACCTGTCGCTGGAGATGATGTCCCTGCCCGATCTCAAACTGGCGATCAGCCATTGCGAAACGGCCAAGGACTTCATCAGCCGCGAGCTCTTCACCGACATCCTTGAGAGCGAGGAAGAGCATATCGACTGGCTGCAGACCCAGATGCGCCTGATCGAGCAGATGGGCATAGAGAACTTTGTCCACCTGCAGACGAAACCGAATGATAGCGGCGCCAGTTAGCCGCGAGGGATTTTGGGGTCCGTAGCGACAGCGTGCGGACGACCAGGAGCGAGGAGCGATGTGGGCGAAAGAGCCAATGAGCGGCGAGCGACGCCGTCTGAGCCCAAAAGAACCGCGGCTCAGAACTCCGCTTCCAGTTCCTCAATCCCGACGCGCTCGTTTTTGGCGTCTTCGATCCATTCGATCATGTCAGGCAGCGCCTGGATGGTCTCGCAATAGTCCGCACACTGACGGTCCAGCTTGACGTCATAGGTGGTGAAGCGCGTGGTCACCGGCGCATACATCGCATCCGCCAGGCAAGGCTTTTCGCCGAACAGATAGGGCCCGCCATACTTGGCCAGGCATTCGCCCCAGATGGCGGTGACGCGGTCGATATCGGCCTGGGCCGCCGCCCACACCTTGAAGCCCTTATAGTGGGCCTTGAGGTTCATCGGCAGCGCCGAACGCAGGTTGGCAAAGCCGGAATGCATCTCCCCCGAGATCGCGCGGCAATGGGTGCGGGCGGCGGCGTCGCGCGGCAGCAAGCCGGACTGGGGGAAAATCTCATGCAGATATTCGCCGATCGCCAGCGTGTCCCAGACCTTGTTCCCATTATGGGTGAGACAGGGCACCAGAAAGGACGGCGACAGAAGCAAAAGCTCGGCGCGGGCGGAGGGATCGGTGTGGGAAAGCAGCTCTTCTTCGAATTCCAGTCCGGCCATCCTGCACAACAGCCAGCCGCGCAGCGACCAGGAGGAGTAGTTTTTGCTGGAAATTGTGAGGACCGCGCCACTCATATTCACCAGTTTCTCTGGTTTTGGCGCGTTGACAAGCATTATTTTGCGCTGCAGCATTCCCTTATCGGCTACGGTGGGTCCGTGAGCGGAATCTATAGTGATTCCAGGGGGCTTGCGAGAACGTGATGCTATACGACGCCTATCAGCTGCAGCAGGACTTGTTTGCGCCCTTTCGCGCGGGCGCCGACCTGATCAAGGCGTCCTTCAGCGACACGGTGCTGGGCCCGACTGCCAACTATGTTTTCCGCAGCCTGGCGGCGGCGGCGGAGATCGTTTCGCGTTCCCATCTCATCCATGAACGGCCGGCTTACGACATCGACCAGGTCCTGGTGCAGGGCGAGGCTGTCTCTGTCCATGAGGACGTTGCCCTGGAACTCCCCTTCGGCAATCTGGTGCATTTCCGGAAAGAGAGTTCCGTGCCGCAGCCCCGGGTGCTTCTGGCGGCGCCCATGGCGGGCCACTTCCCAACCCTCTTGCGCAACACCGCCCAGACAATGTTGGCGGATCACGACGTCTATATCACCGACTGGAAAAGCGGCCGGGACGTGCCTTTGGCCGAAGGCCGCTTTGGGACCGACGACTATATCGATCACTTGCGGGAATTTTTCAGCCATATCGGGCCCGGCGTGCATGGCATGGCGGTGTGCCAGCCCTGCCCGTCCATGCTGGCGACCGCGGCCCTGATGGCCGAGGACAACCATCCCGCCACCCCCAAAAGCCTGACTTTGATGGCGGGACCGGTGGACACCTCGGTCAGTCCTACCCGGGTGAACCGGCTGGCCAATGAGCATCCGGTGGAATGGTTCGAGCAAAACCTGATCACCACCGTGCCGCGCCGCTATGCCGGAGCCCATCGCCGGGTCTATCCGGGTTTTCTGCAGCTCTCGGCTTTCATGACCATGAATCTCGCGCGTCATGTGCGCGCCCATATGGACCTGTTCGGCCATATCCTGAAGGGCGAGATGGCCAAGGCTGACGCCAACCGCAAATTCTATGACGAATATTTCTCCGTCGCCGACCTGCCCGCTGAATTCTATCTGGAGACCGTGCGCAAGGTGTTCCAGGAACATCACCTGGCCCGCGGCATTGCCACCTATCGCAACCGGCGGATCGATCCGCGCGCCATCCGCAAGACCTCGCTGCTGACGGTGGAAGGCGAGCGCGACGATATTTGCGGTCTTGGCCAGACCATGGCGGCGCAGGAACTGCTGTCCAGCGTCAAGCTGTTCCGCAAGAAACATTATGTGCAGGCCGGCGCCGGCCATTATGGCGTCTTCTCCGGCACCAGGTGGCAGACTCAAATCTATCCGATTGTTCGGAATACGATCCTGTCGGCGGAGTGATCATTGCATAAAACCCTGTCATCCCCGGCGAAGCGCGCCCACGGCGCGTTGATGGAGTTCGTAGCGACAGCGTACGAACGACCCAGGTGGATGGATCAAGCCCCGTCATTCCACCTGGGTCCCCTTCCCTCGCGACGCATCGATGATGCGTCGCTCGCCGGGGATGACAGTGAGGGCTACTTGAACGTGCCATTGAGCAGCCAAGCCAGGCGAACGCCCGCCTTGGCCAGCTGCAGCCGCGCCACCGGGGCCTGCTGCAAGGCATAGTCGCGCGGCAAGCGCACGTCGCGGCGCTCCCGCAAAGGCGGATAGATCTCATCGCGGGCGATGGCATGCGCTTCATTGGCCCATTGCGCCGGACTGCCGGACGCCCAGGCCTTGCGCTGTGCGGGGGAGAGGGACCGCTCGATGTCCTCCGCGACCGCCTCGGGGTCCCGGCCCGATGCCTCCACCACTTCCCCATCCCAAATACGATGCAGGCTGGTGCGCTTGCGGCCCTGATAGACCTTGATGTCATTGCCGCCCTTGTCGCCGTCATCCTCCGCATGCAGCGGCTGGTGCACATCGGCGACGAAGTGAATGAGGAAGCGCAGCGCCTCGGCACGGACGTTGTCGTCCAGCCTGGGATTGGCGATGATCCGCCGGTCCTTCTCGATTTGGGCCACCACACAGTCCTGTGCTGGACAATCCCGCCGCGCGTCATAGCCAGGCGCGTTGAGGGGAATATCGACAAAGTGCCAGCGTCCGGTGTCGCGCCGCTGGTCGCGGATCTCGTCGGCCCAGTTGGAGTCCTGCACCATCACGCCCGCGCCGCCCAACAGACGTGCGACCTGGCTGCGCACTGACGGGGTCAGTTCGCGCAAGGCAATCCCGGCGATGATTTCATGGCCTTCCGGCCCCCAGGCCCAGGCGGGCGGTGATGCCGACAGCGCCAGGCCAGCCAGCACCACCAACTTTGGAAAACATCTAAAGTTCAATAGGTACAATCCCTTACATGGCGTTTTTGGTTGACGCGCTTCGGTTAATGACGGTTATATGCCGGCGGCCGGCCGCAGCGCAGCCGAATTGCGTGGGTAAAAGCCGGGGGACTTGAAACCGGCGCCTTTTTGTAAAGAACAACGGAGCCGCTTTGAATCCCGATCACCGCGAGACCCGCGATACAGCCGTATTTGTACCGACATCCTTGCGCGCCCGCCTGCGCAACCGCCTGGACAGCGCCGGCGCCGTCCTGGCCACCACCGATGGCCGCTGGGCTTTTGTATCCGTCACCATGACCGCGCTGGTGGCGAGCGCCATCGCCTGGATGGCGGTAGGCACCATGCCAGTGACCCGCCCGATGGTGGCGCCGGGACGCTCCTCGCTCCCTTACGCCCTGTTCATGAAACTGGTCCGGGCCAGCGAGCCGCAGCAGGAAGCACCCGACAATGCCGACAATGCCAATCCGGGTCCGGCGGTGGAGAGCCGCACCGTGACCTTGGACGCCGGCGACACCCTGGCGGGCATGCTGGAGGATGTCGGCATCTCGGCCCAGGACGCCAATGCGGTCGTGGCCGCCATGGGCAAGAATTTCGATCCCCGCGCCTTGAAGATCGGCCAACCCTTTGAT
>DATBCP010000040.1:0-3055 GCA_036270435.1 Rhizomicrobium sp.
ACCCAGAATATCCAGGTCTCGGCCGGTCAGATCGGCGCCCAGCCCACCGTCAAGGGCGCGGCCATCAACGCCACCGTCACCGCCCAGTCGCGGCTGCAGACCCCGGAGCAGTTCCGCAACATCATCCTCAAGACTTCGCCCGCCGGCGCCATCGTGCGACTGGCCGATGTCGGCCGCGTCGAGCTGGGCGCGGAAACCTATGCCGTGGCCAGCCTGTATAATGGCTACCCCGCCGCCGGCATTCCCATTCTTCTGGCGCCGGGTGCCAATGCGCTCAAAACCGTGGAGGCTGTCAAGGCCAAGGCGGAGGAGCTGAAAGCCTCACTGCCGCCCGGCATGAAGATGGTCTATCCGATCGACAACACGCTCTTCATCCGCCTGTCCATCCACGACGTGGTGGTGACCCTGCTGGAAGCCATCGCCCTGGTGGTGTTGGTGATGTACGTCTTCCTGCAGAACTGGCGCGCCACGCTCATTCCCGCCATCGCCGTGCCTGTCGTCCTGCTCGGCACCTTCGGCGTGCTGGCCGCCGCGCACTATTCCATCAACACGCTGACCTTGTTTGCCTTGGTGCTGGTGATCGGCCTTTTGGTCGACGACGCCATCGTGGTGGTGGAGAATGTCGAGCGCATCATGCATGAGGAGCGGCTGGGCCCACGCGAAGCCACACTCAAGAGCATGCAGGAGATCACCGGCGCCTTGATCGGCATCGGGCTGGTGTTGACCGCCGTGTTCTTGCCCATGGCCTTTTTTGGCGGTTCGACCGGGATCATCTACCGCCAGTTCTCCATCACCATCGTCTCCGCCATGTCCTTGTCCATCATGGTGGCCTTGGTGCTGTCGCCCTCGCTTTGCGCGACTTTGCTCAAGCCGGTGGAAGGCGAAGGTCATCAGAAGCACGGCATTTTCTTCGACGCCTTCAACCGCAATTTCGATGCTTTCCGCGATTGGTACCAGAAGCGGACGGCCTGGTTCCTGAGGCGGACCTGGGGCACCATGATCGCCTATCTGGGCATCGTGGCGATCCTGATGGTTCTGTTTGTCCGCCTGCCGACCGGCTTCCTGCCGGACGAAGACCAGGGTTTCATCTTCAACCTGATCACCCTGCCCGCCGGCACCACCCAGCCCGAGACCCTGAGGGTGGCACAAAACGTCGCCCGATATTATCTCGACAATGAGAAGAACAATGTCGACTTCGTCTTCGCCGTGGCAGGCTTTTCCTTCGCCGGCTCTGGCCAGAATACCGGCATCGCCTTCACCCATTTGAAGGACTGGAGCGAACGCAAAGGGTCGTACAACACCTCCATCTCCATCGCCGGTCGCGCCATGGGACATTTCTTCCCACTCAAGGACGCACAAGTCTTCGCTATCGTGCCGCCTTCGGTGCAGGAGTTGGGCAACGCCACCGGCTTTGACCTGGAACTGGAAGATCGCGGCAATGCCGGCCATGACGGATTGATCGCCGCCCGCAACCAGTTGCTGGGCCTCGCGGCGAAGGACCCGCTGCTGGCTGGTGTGCGTCCCAACAGCCTGGACGACACGCCGCAACTGCATGTCGATATCGACCAGGCCAAGGCGAGCGCGCTTGGTGTGTCGCTGGCCGACATCAATTCCACCCTGAGCGCCGCCTGGGGCTCGAGCTTCATCAACGACTTCATCGATCGCGGCCGGGTCAAGCGCGTCTATATGCAGGGCGACGCACCTTATCGCATGACGCCGCAGGATCTGGACCGCTGGTATGTGAGGAGCGTCGGGGGCACCATGGCGCCCTTCTCCTCCTTCGCCACCTCGCGCTGGACCGTCGGACCGGCCTCGCTCACGCGCTACAATGGCCTGGAGGCAATCGAATTGCAGGGCCAGGGCGCATTCGGCGTCTCCACCGGTACGGCGCTCAAGGAAATGCGCAACCTGGCCCAGCAATTGCCCAAGGAAATCGGCATCGAGGCCACCGGTCTGTCTTACCAGGAAGAGCTAAGCGGATCGCAGGCGCCGGCGCTCTACGCCCTTTCCATCCTGGTGATCTATCTCTGCCTGGCGGCCTTGTACGAAAGCTGGGCGATTCCCTTATCGGTCATGCTGGTAATCCCACTGGGCGTGGTGGGCGCGCTGGCCTTGACCACCTTGCGCGGGTTGTTCAATGACATCTATTTCCAGGTCGGTCTTTTGACCACCATCGGCCTGTCCGCCAAGAACGCCATCCTGATCGTGGAGTTTGCGGTTGAGGCCGAACGCAGGGGGGCGTCCGCCTTCGATGCCGCCATGGAAGCGGCGCGACTGCGACTGAGACCCATTCTGATGACGTCCATCGCCTTCATTGCGGGGGTTACGCCGTTGGCCTTGGCGCATGGCGCGGGCGCCGGCAGTCAGAACGCTATCGGTACAGGCGTGGTGGGCGGCATGATCACCGCCACGGTGTTGGCGATCTTTTTCGTGCCGGTGTTTTTTCAACTGATAAATACCCGGCTACAGCATCATAAGTGACCGCCAATTCGCCACAGGCCGTCTAATTTATTGAACCCCCATCCGTCACAGCTCAGGTCGCCTCCGGCGACACTTCGCTGTGACACCTTCCCCCTTCCTGATGCTTCGCATCGAAGGGGGAAGGAAGCTAGCGGATGCTGAAGGTCGCGCCGCGATATGCGGCGCTCGAGATATCTCGAATTGCAGGCAATACAGGAATCTCGAGCCGCGCATTTCGTGCGGCGGTCCGGCCGCTCGCTTGGGCTCGCGGCGTTGGCTTAGCTTTTCTTGGCGAGCGTAGCGAGCCTAGAAAAGCTTGCCCTATGCGAGCGCGAGCGAGCATGCGTCGCTCCGCCCTTCGCTTACGCTCCGGGCGCTCGGCACTCCAATCGGTCCGTCGCTAGCGACAGCGTGAGTAGCGACACCGATTGGACCGGCAAGCCGGTCGTGCCTCGCTCCACTGGACCATTTCGTCCGCCTTCGGCGGACCGCTCCTCAGCCATCCGCCAGGGCCATGACCCACCTCCCCCTTCGTGCGAAGCACAAGAAGGGGGAGGTGGGCGGCCAAGCCAACCGAACGCCAAGCGCCGAAGGC
>DATBCP010000041.1:0-11741 GCA_036270435.1 Rhizomicrobium sp.
AATCTGAAACCGAGCTTCTGCAGCGGATCAAACATGTGGTCATCATGCCGAAGGCGATCGAGATTCGTTTTCCTGATGCGCATGAAGGCATCGATGAAGCCCGCGCGCCCGAGCCGATCATGTCGCTGCCTTGGGCGCCCCAGAAGTTCGTCGCCGTTAAAGGAATATCACGAAGCGCGTCGGAGAATATCCCCGCGCTGAAAACTGAAACTCGTAATGCGCTTCTGGCGGCAATCGCGAAAGCGCGCGTGTGGGTGGACGATCTCGTCAGCGGTCGCATTGAAAGTATTAAAGTGATAGCGCAGCGGGAAGAAAAGGTGGAAAGACATATCCGGCTTTTGCTGCCATTGGCTTTCGCCTCGCCCGCGCTCGTTCAGCACATCGCCGATTGTTCTGCGCCGGCGAACACGACGGTTACCGGCCTTGCGAAAGAAATCCCGCTTTTCTGGGGAATCTAAATGACCGCTTAGCGACGCGAAGCGTTATTCTTCGTCGACCTCATATTTCAAACCCGGTCTCTGTCTCACGGAAAATCGAAATGGCATCTGGCGGTTCGATCCTCGCGTGGCGATCAAACCGACTCTCTGCGCGACTCAAACCGGTCTCCGACTAAGTCGCTGGCTTGAAAACGGAAATCGGTTTTGAGGGTCCAGAGACTGCGCGTCACGGGCGGCATTTTGGGGGCCCCGGGCGGTCGCTTTTCATGCTCGAGCTGAAGCGGGTCCCGGCTAGCCGTCCTGAAGTGCCGGAGAATAACCTGGATTTTGCACATCCCCTGCAGAGCAGGGACTGGCTGGCTGGGGCGGGAGGGATCGAACCTCCGCATGCCGGAATCAAAATCCGGTGCCTTACCGCTTGGCGACGCCCCATCAGGCCGGGTCTCCCGGGACGGGCCTCCGTATAAAGGGAGCCGAGCCGCTCCGCAAACCCGCAAAAAGCGCCGTCCCCAGAAAGGCTTGCCGTCCGGTTGCGGGGGCCAGGGGGCATCGTTATAAGGGCGCCTCCCGAGGAGAGGGGGTCCCCTCTTTTGCACTGGTTCGGAGAGTAGCTCAGCCTGGTAGAGCACTACGTTCGGGACGTAGGGGCCGGAGGTTCGAATCCTCTCTCTCCGACCAATCTCTTCTATTGGTACCAAGTTAGAGGTTCGACAAAGGCCCGACAGGGCCTTTGGGGCGGCCGAAGGCCGATCTGAGCGAAGCGAAGACGAAAACAGGCCAAAGCGTTCGTCGCTCGAAATGGTCCACTGGACCATTTCGCTGGCCTGCGGACAACCGCTCCTCACTTTCGCCAATCCTCTCTCTCCGACCAATTTCTTCCGCCTATTGCTTGTGGGCACGGTCCAGCGCGCTCTCAAGGCTACCGCGACGGGCCTGCCAGCTTTCCTGTTCCTTCTGCATGCGACGCTCCAGCAGGGCACGTTCACGCTCAAGCTTTTCCAGCTTGCGCTCGTGTTGCAGGCGCGCCTTTTCCAGCCCGCTTTGCGCCTGGTCGATCGCGTGTTGGCGTTTGGCGCGTGCCCGTTTTGTCCTGACGTCTTCCTGGGCTCTCTGGTGGTCGCGTCGTGCTTTTTCCTTTTCGAAGGAAATGATTGCGGCGGACTCTGCCTTCCCTTCGCCTTTGCGCACGGGCGTGCGGGCCTTTGGCCGCGGCGCGGGCGCGGGCTTTGGGACGGCCTTCTCGGCCTTTCCGATTTTCGGAATTGCAAAGTCCTCGGGCAGGCCTGCGTCCTCTTGGAAGGGTTGGCTGGTGCCAACGGGGCGCCGCAGGACGATACCCGGCCTTGCGGTCGCCGCGGCGATGATCCGCGCGTCGTTGGTCTGGCTGGCAAAGCCTTGCTGGAAGGCATTGTGCCGGAAGCCCCAGGCATCCAGCGCCGCCTTCATCGAAGGCGCCGCCACGGCGAGATCGAAGAATCCGACGCTGGTGACATAGGTTTTCAGTTTTCTGGCCATGGGTCGGCTCACCAGGTGTCTGTTCCATAGGAACTGTTCTGTCGCTCGCCCGTTCCGTGCGTTTCGGTCGCGATGGTCGCGCGAACTGTTCCTGCCTCAACGCGCCGGCGCAAAGGCGCTGCCTGGACCCGCCGGACTTTCCAGGGATGGCAGATATTCCGGCGCCTTGCGGGCATGGGTGGCCTGCTCAAAGGCATGGCCCAGGGCCAGCATCCTGTCGTCCGACCAGGCTGGCCCGATGAAGGACAGTCCGACCGGCAGGCCATGCACATACCCCATGGGCACGGTGAGATGCGGATATCCTGCCACCGCAGCCAGGCCGGTGAACTCCCCCCCGCCCGATGTGTTTGCGCGCACGACATCGACGCGGAAGGCCGGTTGGGTGGTGGGTCCGATCAGGGCATCCAGGCGGTAACGTCCGATCAGGTCATCCAGCGCTGTTTTGGACAAACGCGTCAGCTGTTCGTGCGCATGGACATATTCGGGCGAACTGAGATCGCCTTTGGCGTCGGATTCGATGAAGATGTTCTGGCCGAACAGCGCGGTCTCGCGCGGGGACGCCGCGTTGAAGGCGATGAGATCCGACAAGGTGTGAATCGAACCTGCGGGCAGGCTGGCCAGATAGGTATTGAGATCGTTCTTGAAATCATATTTCAGGACCAGTCCTTCATCGTTGCCGGACGAAAAGAAGGCTTGCGGCAGCGTCGCAGAATCGCTGATCTCGACGATCTCCGCGCCTTGCGCCTTGAGCGCGGCGATCGCCTCGGCAAACAGCAGATCGGTGTCGGACGCCGGCGCGCCCGGCGGCGGCATCACCACGCCCAGCCTCTTGTCCTGCAGCGAGGCGCCGGACAGCGCCGCAAAGCGGGATTTTCTCGCATCGGCATCGGCGGTCGCCGCATCCGCCGGATCGCTGCCCGATATCGCATCCAGAACCAATTGTGCATCGGCCACCGTGCGCGCCATCGGCCCAGCGGTGTCCTGATTGTGGGAAATCGGCACGACATGGGTGCGCGACACCAAGCCCAATGTCGGCTTGAAGGAGACAATTCCAGCGAACGAACCAGGACAGACCAGGGAGCCATTGGTTTCGGTGCCGATGGCCGCGGCGGCCAAGCTGGCGGCGGTGGCGACGGCGCTGCCGGACGAGGAGCCGCAGGCATTGCGGTCCAGCACATAGGGATTTTTCACCAACCCGCCGACCCCCGACCATCCGGAAATAGAATGGGACGAGCGGAAATTCGCCCATTCGCTGAGGTTCGTTTTGCCCAGGATCACCGCCCCCGCCGCCCTGAGCCGCGCCGCCAGCGGTGCATCGCGATGGGTGACATTGTTGGCCAATGCCAGCGAACCGGCGGTGGTGGGCATGGGGTCGGCTGTTTCGACATTGTCCTTGATCAGGATCGGAATGCCGTGGAGCGGTCCGCGGACGGCACCGGCCTTGCGCTCGGCGTCCAGCGCCATGGCATCGGCGATGGCGTTGGGGTTGACGGCAATGACGGCGTGCAGCTGCGGCCCATCGCGGTCCAGGGATTCGATGCGGGCAAGATAGGCCCGCACCAGATCAGCCGAGGAAACGCGCCCCGCCGCCATGTCGGCCTGCAAGGTCGCGATGTTTTTCTCTGCGACTTGGTATGTCGCGGCAGAGGCTTTGGCTGTCAGGACCGCCACAGCGGCAAGGACGATCAAGCTTCTCATGTCAGCAGCCCCCGCATTGTTTGGCTCAGCCAAAGAAAAACCCGCGAGGCTTGCGCCTCGCGGGTTGCATTGAAGCGGGAAATCGCCCCTTACGGAAGCAGGTTGACGTTATAGGTGAGCGTGGCGACGACGTTGCCGGCGCAGGCATGGTTGGTCGCCATGTAGAAGTTCGCGCATCCAGCGGCGCTAAGGTCCGTGCCGCTATAGC
Source organism: Rhizomicrobium sp. (assembly GCA_036270435.1). GTDB lineage: Bacteria > Pseudomonadota > Alphaproteobacteria > Micropepsales > Micropepsaceae > Rhizomicrobium. The sequence continues at coordinate 3,859 of DATBCP010000041.1, forward strand.
GCAGGTCCAGCGCAAAGCTCTTCCAGGTCGCGGTGACGCCGATATCGGCCCAGGTATAGTCGCTGGAACCGGCATATTTGGCGTTCTGGGCCCATTGGTGGCCGAGATTGCCGCTGACGCTCAGCCAATCAAAGATGGTATAGGCCGCGTTGCCATACAACGCATTGCCGGTGCCGCCATTGAAGGCCAGGTTGTTGGACCAGGCCCAGGTGCCGCTGAGTGTCAGCGGCCCGAAGGCTTTGGTGAACTGGTTCTGGATCTCGAAAAAATCGGCATTGTAGCCGCCCGGTTCGGCCGGATAGGCGTAGTAGTAGGGCTCGAAATTCCAGTCGATGCCCCACAGGTCGGTATGCTTGCCGCCATAGATGTCGAGCTCGACCTGCGGCGCGCTGCCGGAGCCGGGCGTGAAGTCGACTTTTGACGCCCAGGTGCCGACATAAAATCCTTCCGGACCGGTGACGTTCAGGCTGCCTTGGGGGGCGACATCGCGCTCATTCTGGCTGATGCCGCGGAATCGATAGTCGCTGGTCACCGCAGCGTAGCCAGTCAGTGCCCATGGGGGAGCGTCCTGGGCGAAAGCGGGAGCCGCGGCGGCCGCAACGCCCGCCAGGCTGACCGCGCCCAAAAGCAATTTGGTTGACTTTCTCATCTGAAGTCCTCTCGTTGCCAGGCGCCATGCTGGTTGCGTCATGTCCCGGATGTGAGTGACAGTTCTGTTTCACCCACGTAATCTCAAGAGGGCGGGTTGTCTTTTTTTGAGCCCGTTTGGGGAGCAAAAAGCGTGATTTGGGCGGGCGTTGTTGCGATGCAACCCATTTTTACCCAAACGTTGGGCAACAGACGGCACCGGGATTGGCGGCCCTTCTCAAATGCCGATGCCAAGGGCCGTTCCGAGACGGCCACCATCACCTGCGAGTCTGTTCCCCGCAAGTGATGGAACATAAACCGTCAGAACAATATCCCGGTCTCGATCAGCCCGCGGAACTGGTCGGTGTCGTTGCCCAAGGGCCCCAAAGCCGCGCCGGCCGTGGTGCTGCTCGCGCTGACGTATGACACTTCCGGCCGGATGAAAAACCGCTTGTATTGCCAAGTCGGCGTCAAGGTGAAGGAGAAGGCGTTGCTGCCGGTGCCGTACAGGATGTTGAGCGGGCCGGATGTGTCGACATACTCAAAACGACCGGACAGTTTCCAGAAATCGTTGAGCGCGTAGGTGATCAGCACCGCTCCGCTGGTCGAGGAAGTCGTCGTTTTGCCCGAACCGGGAAACGAGAAGTTTTCGGTATATTGGAAGTAGGGGCTGATCGTCCAGGGACCTGATGTGTGCGTATAAATCAGATTGAATATTTCGCCATTGTTCTGAAACAGCGTACTGCCGACGTTGCCATAATAAGTATGGCCAAGATTGCCTTCGCCCGCGATGGCCAGTGTGTCAGCTCCACCATTGAAGGCGTAGGAAGCCAGGCCGGATATCGTATTATACTTGTTGGAATAGAAGCCGTCGTTCCAGGATACCGACAGGCTGAATGGCCCGCTGGAATAATTGACCTGCACGCCGCGGCTCACCAGAGGTTCCTGGCTCCACAACAGGCCGCGCTCCACATTCATGTTCTCATAGGTGAAGGCATATTCATCGCCGATCAGGGTTGGCAGTTCGCCGGCAATCACATTGAAAGAATCGCTCAACACCACCTTGGCCCAGCCTTGCGGCACGGCGCCGAAGCTGGCGGCGGTGTTGTTGGAGGCGTTGGTGTAGGGCACGCCGAGCGAGGGAAAGGAATAGGCGCCGGCTTGCACATACCACTGGAACCAGCCATCGGTCTTTTGCAGCACGATCTGGCCGTTGGTCAGGTCCACATAGCCGTCGCGGTCGCCCGGAATCGCATGCGCATTGGTCTGGCCCATTACCATCCCGCTGATTGCGCCGCTGACATACACCTTGCCCAGAATGTCCGAGACGCCAGGCACCGCGTCCAACGAGAAGGGCGCGGGATTGTTGGTGAGCGGGCCCGACATGGCGGGCATGGGAACAGGCGCCGGCGCGGGTGCCGCGGCCTCCTGCGCCTGAACGCTCCCCATCATCAAGGCCACAAGGCCGGATGCGTTGAGCAGGATTTTGGACAATGGCTTCATCTCGAATTCCTCTTCAGTGACAGGCACCATTCGCGCCCGGGACGGGTGCCGCCCGCACGCCATGACAGTTCGATTGCAGACGAATAAGCTCAATATGCGCAGGCAGCGTTTTGACGCGCTTTGGCGTTAGGAAATGTTGTATTTGGGCGGCCGTTGTTGCGGAGCAACACGTATTTGTCTGTTTTTTGTGCAGTAGCTCTTTCTTTGAGCAAAAATGATAAAAATGATATTGATTGCTGCCGTGTCATGAAATGGAAAGGTGATGCCATACGCGGCGGAGAATCATCGGAAATGGCCGGCTTTGTCGCGTCGTGTTGTTTGACCGGTGAATGCATTTGAAGTGTCGCATCATCCTCATCCGGCACGGCCAGCCGCACATCGCGCTAAGTCCGCGAACCTCTCACCAGGGCTTTGCGGACTATATTGATGCCTATGAGGAAGCCGGGCTTTCGCCTTCCAATCTGCCGCCGGAAGAATTGCGCGACCTTGTCGGGGAACTCGATCAGGTCTTCACCAGCGGGCGGCCCCGAAGCCATCAAAGTGCGGCGGCCTTGGCACCGCATGCCGAATTGATCGCCGACCCGCTATTCGCCGAAGCGCCGCTGGCCAGCCCGCCTATTCCGTTGCTCAAGTTGCGGGTTCCCAAATGGGCGGTGATGTCGCGCATTCTGTGGCACGCCGGTTTCCATCCCGAGATCGAGAATCCCCGCGCCGCGGCAAAACGCGCGGTCCAGGCAGCCGATATTCTGATCGCCCGCGCCGGGAAGACCGGCATGACGGCCCTGGTTGCGCATGGCTATTTTAACTGGATGATCGGCCGGGTGCTGTTGAAGCGGGGCTTTCAACGCATCGGGAGTCATCAAGCGCGTTACTGGAACACTGTAATCTACGAGAAGATTGGCATTTGCGAGAGCAAAAATGATCGAAGCAAAAGTTGAAATTCCTGCGGTCGGAGCCGAGGCCCTGTTTTTCCGTCCTGATGGCGTCACCCAATTTCCCGGACTGTTGTTTCTCACCGATATCTGGGGCATCCGCCCCGGCAATATCGGCATGGCCAGGCGGCTGGCGGAAAAAGGCTTCGCGGTCCTGATGCCCAATGTGGTCCACCGCTATGCCGGCATTCAGCCCGACGGGCTGGAAAGTGATGATCCGGAAGAAAATATGAAGCGGCTTGGAAAGCTGTTTGTTGCCCTGACGCCAGCGCAGATGGTGGACGACGGCAAGTCCTATGTCGATTTCCTGCAGGCGCAGGAAGGCGTGAAGCCCGGAAAGATCGGCGTGGTCGGTTACTGCTTTACCGGCCAGATGGCGGTGCGTATCGCAGCCGCAGTGCCGGACAAGATCGCAGCCGCGGCTTCTTTCCACGGTGGTTTCCTGGTTACCGACAAGCCTGACAGTCCGCACCGGATTCTCGGCCCCATCACGGCCCGGCTCTATTTCGGCCATGCGGTGGAGGATTCGACCGCCACGCCGGAGCATGTCGCGGCCCTGGAGAAAGCCTTGCGCGACTGGCACGGCGCTTTCCAAAGCGAAGTCTATGACGGCGCCCGCCATGGTTGGACCACGCCCGGCCGTGGAGTTTATGACGAATTGCAGGCCGAGCGCGCGTTCGAGAAGCTGGTCGAGTTGTTCGACGCTACGTTGAAGTAGCTCAACAAGCGCGGGGATTTTTGCGGCCTAAGCAGGAGCGATAAGCGATGTGTACAAGAAGTACATGAGCGACGAGCGACGCACTTCGGGCGCAAAAGGACAGCCGCTAGAGCATCGCCGGAATCACGCGGTCGGGCGGCTTATGCCCGTCGACAAACGATTTGATGTTGACGATCACCTTTTCACCCATGTCGATGCGGCCTTCGATGGTGGCCGAACCCATGTGCGGCAGCAGCACCACATTCTTGGCCTTAAGCAGCTTGGGATTGACCGCCGGTTCGTTCTCGAACACATCCAGGCCGGCACCTGACAACTGGCCTTTTTCCAGCATCAAAGCCAGCGTGTTTTCGTCGATCACTTCGCCGCGCGCGGTGTTGACGATATAGGCGGAAGGCTTCATCAGCTTCAACCGCCGCGCTGAAAGCAGATGGAAGGTGGCGGGCGTGTGCGGGCAGTTGACCGACACGATGTCCATGCGCGCCAGCATCTGGTCCAGGCTGTCCCAGTAGGTCGCTTCCAATTCCTGTTCAATCTCCGCCGCCACCTGTTTGCGGTTGTGATAGTGTATCTGCAGCCCGAAGGCGCGGGCCCGGCGCGCCACCGCCTGACCGATCCGGCCCATGCCGACAATGCCCAGCCGCTTGCCTTGCAGCCGGTTGCCCATCATCCAGCAGGGCGCCCATCCGCCGAATTTTTCCTCCTGCATCACCGATACGCCTTCTACCAGCCGGCGCGGCACCGCCAGGATCAGCGCCATGGTCATGTCGGCGGTGTCTTCGGTCAGCACACCGGGCGTATTGGTGACCAGGATGCCCTTATCGGTGGCGGCTTTGACGTCGATATTGTCCACCCCGGCCCCGAAATTGGCGATCAGCTTGAGTTGCGGCCCTGCCTTGGCGATCAGACCGGCATCGATGCGGTCGGTGATGGTGGGAACCAGGATTTCGGCGGTGGCCATGGCAGCGCCCAGCGCCGCCGCCGTCATCGGCTCATCCTCCAGGTTCAGGCGTGCGTCGAACAATTCGCGCATGCGTGTTTCCACCGCCTCCGGCAGTTTGCGGGTGACGATGACAAGCGGTTTGCGGACGGCCATTCTCGAACTCCTGAGAAGCCGCCATTAAAGCGCAAGGCGCGGGGTGACGGAAGCCGGACGCCAGTGTCCAGATTCCGAAATTCGCACAATTTCCATATCGGGCGCCTTGCGAATTTCGGAATTCGAAGGACACTAGCCAACTTATTGATTCCTAGTGTTGTTTCGGTTTCGAAGTTCGCCCTGAATTTGACGTCAGGCCATTGCGAACTTCGAAACCGCGACGCTAGGTGCTAAACCTGGGTGAAACTGGAATATCGGATCGCCCACGCATCATGATGCGGCTTGTCGCAATTTTATGGATTCTCTCGGTCGCGCAGGCCGGAGCGGCACCCTTGGGGGCGCCCGACAAGACGACGGGTGCCGACGCGCCAAAAATTTTGCGGTATGTCAGCCAGCGTTCCGACAAAGCCTATCTTCGCGAGGGCCCCTCTTATGCTCACAAAGTGCTGTGGATCTATCGGCATCGCGGCTATCCCTTCGCCGTCATCGCCGAGTTCGATGTCTGGCGGCGGGTCCAGGCCCCGGATGGCACAGTCGGGTGGATGGCGGCCTCCATGCTGACCGATCAGCGCACGGTCCTGATCACCGGCAAGGGGCGCGTATCGCTCACCGCCAACGCCGATGGTGGCAAAGTCGCGGCGCTGGCCGATCCGGGCGCGGTTGCGAATGTTAGGGCCTGCACGCGCCAGGCCTGCCGCATTCACGGCGAAAGCGTGGATGGATGGATTCCGAAAAGCAGGGTCTGGGGCGTAGACGCTGATGAGGTGTTCAGCAAGTAACGCCTCGTCTGGCCAGGCACCACTGGAAATTCCAGACGATTTCTCTCTGAACAGCGTTCCAAAAGTTAACAGTCCTGCGCGCCACTTTGACGACATGTCAGATGGAGAAATGGGGAATTTGCCCGGCGCCACCCGGCGCGGCGGAAACGGTTTGCCTTCCGGTCCCCAACAGGATCAGTATCCGCAGGGCTCGGGGGTCGCGCTGTGGCGGGCTTGTCGGCGGACGCATATGGCACGACGGGTCGCGTGGATTTTGGAAAAAATCTCGCGATCGCGCTGGTCTTTTTCGGATTGGGAGCGGCGGGCATCCTGGCCTGGCAGGTACAGTCTCCAATTTTCCATACCATTCTTGACACCAGCGCTTTCCTGACCTGCGGGCTGATCGCACTGCTTCTCTGGGATATCAGCAAGCGCACGGACCAGCCACTGGCCTGGTTTCTCGCCATAGCCTTTGGCGTTCTTACGATGGCGGAGTTGGCGCATACCTTGATTGCACTGGAACGGTTGAGTTGGGAAAGTGCCGCGGAAGCGGAGGTGCGATGGCGTGCCGGAACCTGGGGACCGTCCGCCTATATATCGGCCATCGGTGTGGGATCGGCCCTCCTTCTTCGCATTTATCCGCGCCGCCGGGGCGGGGTTTTTGCGCTGGCGCTGATCCTTTTCTACGCCGCCTTGTTGGTCATTTTTCAACTGCTGCCGAGATATTTATTGCCCGGCTTTTTCGGTATCACGCGGCCAACCTTGCTCGGCGTACCGTTACTGTGGGCGGCGGCCGCGTTCGGCTATTGGCGCCTCGAACGAAGCTCGCAGGTTGCTCGCGCCGTCGCCGCAAGTGCCTCCGTCATGGCTCTCGCACACTGCTTCATGCTGTTCTCGCAACCGGCCGACTATCCGAGTTTAACCGTCGGCACCGGCATGGTGGCACATTTTGGCAAGGTCGTGGCCGAGCTTTTGCTGCTCCTGAGTCTGACGCAGATCGGGGCCGCCGATACGGCGCGCCGGTTGCAGGCGGAGGCGGAACTGACCCTGCTCAACAAGAGCCTGGAGCAGCGGGTGGAAGAACGCACGGCCGAATTGGTCGCCGCAAATGCGCGGTTGAGCCAGGCCGTGGAGCAACGCGACCTTCTGCTGCGCGAGGTCTATCACCGCGTGAAAAACAACCTGCAGCTGATCGATGGCATCGTCACGCTCCAGGCCCGCCGGCTTGCCGATCCGGACGCGAAAAACGGCCTTCAGGGATTGCGCCGGCGCCTGTATGCGCTGGGCCTTGTCCATCAACAATTGATGAGCTCCGCCGACCTCAAGACCTTTGATGTTTCTCCCTTCCTCAAAGAGCTTTCGGAAAATATCATGGAAGGCATTGGGGCACGGGACATCAGTCTGACGGTCCGCGCCATTCCCCTGAATGTCGGCCTGGATTTCGCCATCCCGTTGGGACTCCTGGTCACCGAACTGGTAACCAATTCGCTCAAGCATGCTTTTCCGGACGGCAAGGGGAGCATCGAAGTGATGCTGAACCGGCGCCAGGACGGGACCATGGTCCTGGTCGTCTCCGACAACGGCACGGGATACGACGTCCTCGAGGCGTCACGAAGGGAGAAGCCGTCCGGCCTGGGTACCGCCCTGATCGATGGATTGGTTTCCCAACTCAGGGCGATTATAAATGTCCGCAGAATGAACGGGACGATCAGTGAAGTCCTTTTCGCGCATGACGAGGCCCCATGACCGCTCTGGAAAACGCCGTCCTTATTGTGGAGGACGAACATCTGATCGCCATGGGGCTCTCCGCGCAGATCGAGGATATGGGCCTTCAGGTCTGTGCCACCGCCGACACGGCGGAAGGTGCGGTGGCGCTCGCCCGCACACATTGCCCGGCCATTGTCTTGATGGACGTGCGCCTGCGCGGCGAAAAGGACGGTGTCGATGCCGCCCAGGCCATCCACGATAGCGTCGGCTCCAAAGTCATTTTCATCACCGGATCGCGGGAACAGAACACCATCGACCGGATTGCCCAAGACCATCCTTTCGCGACACTGTTCAAGCCGATCACGGACCGCCAGCTCCAGGCCACAGTCAGAGAGGCTATGCAGGCCGCCGGCCAAGCTTGATACGCCGCGGCGCGGTCCTTTTGCGTCGTGAGTTGGCTTAGCTTTTCTTATGAGCGAAGCGAATTAGAAAAGCTTGCCCTATGCGAGCGAAAGCGAGCATGCGTCGCGTTCGTACGCTGGCGC
>DATBCP010000042.1:0-3822 GCA_036270435.1 Rhizomicrobium sp.
CTCCGGGCCTTTTTATTTTGTAACCCCCTTCCGTCGCAGCAGTATCTATTTCGTTACCTCCCTCTGTCGCAGCTCAGGATTGCGTGCCGCAAACACTTCGCTGCGACATCTCCCCCCGCTCGTCGCTTCGCTCGCGGGGGGCGAAAGCTGGTGTGTATTGAGAATCGCGCCGCGGAACATGCTCGCTGGCGCTCGCATAGGGCAAGCTTTTCTAATTCGCTTCGCTCATAAGAAGAGCTAAGCCTGCGGCGCTCGAGATTCCTGGATCTCAGATGCCCGCTTGGGCAGGCGCGCGCGCGCGCGCCTCGCGCTGAACCAGCGGGTAGAGCAGCTGGGGCACCAGGCCTTCTGGCATCTCGGAATCGTCGATGCCATAGTCCTTGGGCAGCTCGCCCACCGGCATGTGATAGGTGCCGAACATCACGTCCCATAGCGAAAAGGTGCTGGCGAAATTCTTGTCGCACACGGCTTTGGCGTGATGCCAGCGATGGAAGACCGGGCTGACAAAGACGGTGCGCAGCGGACCAAAGGTCCAGCTGAGGTTCGCATGCACCATGCAGGAGGTGATGATATTGAACGGTCCCACTATCAGGAAAATATCCGGCGTGATGCCGGCGAACAAAGCCACCACGTCCACCAGCGCGGCGCCCAGCGCCAGGTTGACCGGGTGGAAACGCGCGGCGCTGATCCATTCCAGTTGTTGGGTCGCATGATGCACGGCGTGATATTTCCACAGCAGGCCGCGATGGAACCCGCGATGAATCCAGTACAGCGCGAAGTCTGTGGCCAGCAGATAGCCCACCACCTGCACCCAATAAGGCAGGCGCGACAAGGGGCCATGGCCGTGCAGGTAGAACTCGCTGATCTTCATGCCGTCACTGATATGGAAGATCCAGACGGTAAGGAACACCGTCACCCAGATGCGCAGATAGCGGGTGAACAGCGGTGACAGGATCCAATACAAAAAGTCCGTGACCAAGCCGCGCTTTTCCCACCAGGACTTGCCCTGGTTGCAGGGCGACCAGCGCGACAGGATGCTGAAGGCCAGGCCCATCCCCGCCAGCCAGGGCAGCGTGTGCCACCAGGTGACAAGGATCTGCTGCAGGACTTCGAAGGCCGTCGTCATTATTTCACCACGCGGAGGTTGGTAATCTGCTGGGCAATCTGTTGAAAAGTGGTAACCACGGAATTGGTGGTGGTCAGGGCGTAATATTTGGTCGCGTCGCTGGCGCAATTTTGCAGGGGCGCGGAATTGCCCGCCCCGCCGACATTGCCGACATTGACATAGATGGCATAGATCACGATCCCGTCGGCCTTGGCGGCATCGCAGGTCGCCTTTTCCCGCGCGTCGATATAGCCGTCGGCCGTCGTCCCCTCGGTCGCACTGTCTCCCCACCAGCGGTCCTGCGTATTGAGGCCGTCGGACAGGACGATCATGTAACGGGTGGTGTTGGACGGCACCGCCGGCGCGCCATACGGCGTGCCGGGTGTGAGCGTCTGCCAGCCATGCGCAACACCGAGCGCCTGGTTGGTCGAACCATAGGATGTCATTGCGCTGATCTGGCTGGAAAGATTGACCCAATTATAGCCCAAGGGCGTGATCGTTGCCGAACCGCAGTAGACAGTGTTTTCCGCCGGGAACAATGTGTTGGCGGCGCCGGGCGTGGTGTTGGCGATATCGTAGTTCTGCTTGCGGTCCATCACACAGCCGGTCCAGGTGCTGTGGCTGTTGGACACCCAGGTGAGGTTCCAGACCTTGAGGGTGCACGTGAAGAAGACACAGGAACAATTGGTGGCGGCATGGCCGGTGCAGCCCACGCCCCCTTGAGAGTTGATCGCAATGGTGGACGTGGACGTGGTCGCGACCCAGCAGCCGTTGAAGAAATGACCGCCCAGGCCGTCCTGCGGGCCGCCGACCCGCATGCTGGGGCATATGTACCCGGTATAGGAACCCGTGCTGGGAATGGTTTGGGCGGGGCAGGTGGTATGGCCGACCGTGCAGGTGGAATCGTTGACCGGTGAGGACACGCAGACATAACCCTTGCTGCCGTCATAGGGACAAGTGTCGCCCGGTCCGAATGCGTTGAGCGGCTGACCGTTCAAGACAAGGTCTGTGGCCTTTTGATAGACATAGTTGGTCTGGTCGACGATGGGCGGGCTTTCCCAGTCGGTCCAGTCGATCCAGCTCGCGTTGACATTGGCCGTGCCCACATTGACGGTCTTGACAAAGGGAACGATGGAAACCTGCACATCGCCCGGATTGCTGGCGGCGTTCTGCAGAATGGTCAGCAAACCTTTGGAAGCATTCTTCAGGGCGGTCATCTTGCTTCCGCTGGCGTCGCCATTGGCCATGGAGCCGGAATTGTCCAGCACCAGCGCCACCCACAATTTGGTCTGGCCCCACACCACATTGGAGGAGGTCGTGATCGGCAGGCTGGTAATGCCGATCAGCTTGACCAGCACGGTCGGCATGTTGTCGGTGGCGGTGATCGTCACCGAGCCATTGCTGTTATAGCCGCTGGAAGGAATGGAGATGGTGGGCGTGCCGTAACCCGTCTGGTCCACTGTGTAATTGGCGTTGAAATACTTCTGCGCCAAGTCCTGGGCGGTGCTTTGCGTCAGCCCTGGGGTCGAACCGACCGCCAGGGCGGCCGCATCCAGCGCTTCGCCCATCTGCTGGCGCACCAGCATGGCGCGCGCCACATCCAGGCCGGTGCCGGCGGCGATCATGAGCGGGATCAGGGAAAGCGCGAACATCATGGCAATGTTGCCACGCTCGGATTTAAAAAAAGTGCGCAGCCTGGCAGCGCAAATCATCTTAAGTGCCATGAAACTCCTGTTCCGCCCGGCTGCCACCTTCCAACAGGCGGAGGAGAGATGCTGCCGCTTTCGCGGACCGCGGTAACCCGATCGTTAAGGAAATTGATTAAACCGTTAAGGTTGCCGAAGTGGCGCGTTCCACCCATCGCGTTCGGCGACAATTGTAGCGGAGCGCTTAACCTTTCATTGATCAGCACGCCGCGATGCGCTTCGCCTTTGGCGCGAGCGCCTTCATCCTGTCGTGCGGGCTTCGTCAGGCGCACTCGGCTTTGAGCCGGTTGCGTGCGGCAAGGCGTGGCTCCGTGGCGATATCTTTCAAAAACTTTCGCGTCAAAGCCCTGTTGGAGCGGCTCCGCGCCGATGCCAGGGGATCGGCGGCACTGGAATTCGCCATGGTCGCGCCGGTCTTTTTCCTGTTGCTGATGGGAACGGTCGAGGCCGGCGTTATTTTCTTCGCCCAATCCTCCTTGCAAAGTGCCGTGAATGACACGGCCCGGCTGATCCGCACCGGCCAGTCGGCCTGCTTTTCCCTGGACAGCAACAACCTTTGCAAGACCATGACGACGGACCAGTTCCGCACCAAAGTCTGCAGCGAAGTCGGCAGCCTGCTGCAGAAGTGCAATGTCGATACCAACGGCAACAGCAACCTGCAATTCGACGTGACCGATTATCCCGCCGGCTTCGCCGGCGTGACCATCAGCTCGCCCTTGAATGCCCAGAGGAATCTGCCCAAGCTGACCACCTTCAACACCGGCAGTCCTTGCGATGTCGTGCTGGTGCGCGCCTATTATCAATGGCCGGTCATCACCCCGCTGTTGAACTTTTTCCTCGCCAATATGAACGGCAGCTATCACCTGCTGGCCACCGCGGCGGCGTTCCGCAACGAGCCCTATACCACCACGACCGGCGGTTGCTGATGCGGCCACGCCTTTTCCGAAACAAGGTCGAATCGCTGTGGGCCGCGCCGCCAGCCAGGACGGCATGGCCGCGGTGGAATTCGCC
>DATBCP010000043.1:0-2903 GCA_036270435.1 Rhizomicrobium sp.
CGCTTCAAGGCGCTCATGCGCAACGCCGGCTATGTCGCATATTGGCGGGCGCGCGGCTGGCCCGACCTCTGCCATCCTGTCGGAACCGACGATTTCGCGTGCAATTAGGACTGTCCGGCTGACAATATCCATACCAGCGAAGCCGGCGGCGGAATGCGCATTCAGAGATTTATTCCGAATTGAGATTCATTCCAGCACATCAGGCGACTTTTCGATCGAGTCATCCCTGACCCCGGCCATAGAGCATGGTGATATTGATCCGGCGATTGGCATAGCCGTCCTTGAAATGCATCCGGTCAGTCTCGTGAAAAAGATTAGAAGCGAACACGACAGCCCGGTTGCAGCGATAGGGAATGGTGATGGATTTGGCGCCCATGCGCGCCAGATAGGCCTGGCAGGCAGCGGTATCCCCGATATAGCGCTGGGTCTTCCAGTCGGGTGGAATCCCCTCGTTCCACACCGTGAGGCCGCCATGCCCCGGATCGAGATTGGCTTCGTCCGGCGTGATCCAGAAATTGAAAGTGACGACCGATGGATCGGCATGGGTTCCGACGCCCTTTAACCGACTGTCGTATTTGAAGGCCCAGAGATAACGCAACTGGTGCAGGCCCAGGATTCCGGGATGCGCCGCACGCATGTCTTCGTCGATTTGCGCGATCAAGGGGCAGGCCAGCCCATGCTCCGGCATGGCCGTGAGATAGCCTTCGGGATGGGTGTCGCGCCAGATCGTCGAACCCAAGCAATAGCGACGCAACTTTTCAAGAGCCGCCTCACTGAGCAGATCGTCAATCATGATGATGCGCGAGCTGCTGTCTTTCCATTCCTGCGCGGCGTTGGCCGCATTGGCGGCGTTAACAGAGCAGGACCCAACCCGTTCTCCATCGGCGAGATGGAATTGCCACTGCTTGAGCCCATGGGTCTGGGCCAGATAGTCCAGTTGTTCCTGGTCATGGCGAATGCGGTGGCCTGCTTCATGCTTCGACGTGAAGCCAAAAGTGAGCCGCGCATGGCGCTGGAAACAAGCGAAGCTTTCCGCGATCCGCCCTGGGTCGTTGCCTTCGCGCAGCAGAAGATTGCCCAATTTGTAAAGTGTCGCGCTGTCGTCCGGCTCGATTTCCAGCGCTTTGCGGAAAGCAGCGATCGCTTCGTCCGTCCTGCCCTGAAGAAAGAGTGTCGCCGCCAAACTCGCATGCACATTCGCAAGCCGCGGTCGCAGAGCCAAGGTCCGGCGGTAGAGGCACTCGGCTTGCTCCAGGCGCCCGGCGCGATGGTGCGCAGCCGCCTGGTCAAGAAAGGCGTCAATCGAGTTGTTTTCCATGCCGGTTCGCATCAGGCGCTTATAGCAAAGTCAGTGCCAAGATGTCATTTTGACAAACCGGAAAGGGCGTCGCGGACCCAAACCGAAACATGATAATTTACCGTCAGCGTATCGCGGGTGGAGAGGTTCGCCAAGCAACTCTGCCCTCCGATTTTGGACCTTTCATTCTCGCTTAGGGGCCGGTGGGCAGCATGGAATTTAATTCTGTGGTTTCGCCGCTGGGACGCGGCGTCTTTCTGCGGGACTATTGGCTCAAGACCCTGGTTCATATTCCAGGCAAGGCCGGCCAGTTCACCGACCTTCTGACCTGGAGCGAACTCAATGCCGTCCTGGAGCAACATCGCCTGGCGCCGCCCCGGCTCAAGCTATACCGGGACGGCCAGGCGGTAGATCCGGCCCATTATCTGACACCGGCCATGTTCGGCATTCCGCGCCTGGATGCGGGCGGCTTCACCACCTGCCTCGCACAAGGCGCAAGCCTGATCCTGGACGATGTCCAGGAGCTCGTGCCCAAGGTACGCGAGCTGATGGTCAGTTTCCAGGATGCGCTGCACACCGATGCCTTCGCCAACCTCTATGCCGGCTGGCACCGGCAGAAAGCCTTCAACGTCCATTGGGACGCACAGGAAGCCATGGTGCTGCAGCTATGCGGGCGCAAACATTGGAAGGTCTACGCGCCCACCCGCTTGCACCCGCTCAAGAACGATTTTGAAGCGCCGGCACCGCCCTCGTCTGCTCCGGCCTGGGAAGGCATCCTCAACGATGGTGACGCACTTTATATCCCACGCGGCTGGTGGCATGAGGCCTTTCCATTGGACGAGCCCAGCCTGCACCTGACGATATCGCTCACCCCGCCCACGGCGCTGGATTATCTGGGTTGGGCCCTGTCGCGCCTGCGCCGCCATGCCGAACTGCGCGCCAGCCTACCGGGCGATAGCGCGACCCAGGCGGAGACGGCCGGCATCATCGCCAAGCTCCTCGACGATACGTTGAAGGAGGCACCCGTCTTCGACTTTTTGCGGGAATGGAACGCCAATATCCGCCCCAATCCGCATATCCGACTTCCGGACGCGCCCTATGCGCAGCTTGCTCCCATCACGGATGACAGCCGCATCAGGCTGTCGTCCTTGCATCTACTGACCTTCACTCGCGAGGGCGAGCATTTCGCCTTTGCGGCCGGGGGACGCCTCTGGACAGTGCCTGCGGCGCTGATGCCCGCCTTGGCAATGCTCAAAAACAGTAGTGAGTCGAGCGTCACCGCGCTTGCCGCGGAGCTGCCCTATCCCGCCGCCAAGGGCGATCTGGTCAAGAGCCTTGGCGTGCTCGCGCAGGCGGGAATTGTTCTGGTGACCAAAGGCTAGCGCCTGTTTCTCCGAACGGTGTTCCTAAGGCACGATCGTCGTGGTCGGCACCGTGGTGAGCGCCACCGGACCGCCCGGATTGCCGTCGGAGGACTGCGACAGGCCGATCGCCACGCCAGCCACGATAATTCCGGTGATGATGACCAAGGCGGTGGGGTTGATTTCCTGAGCGTGCTTGACACCCGCGGGCTTGCCGGGCGCAAGCGGGCCGGCGCTTTCCCCCG
>DATBCP010000044.1:0-6431 GCA_036270435.1 Rhizomicrobium sp.
AGGGGACCCAGGTGGTCAGACTAGGCCCGGTGCCAGATCATTCCAGCCAGAATTGTGCTTTTCGATCAGCCGCAGCTTCCAGGCGCGGTTCCACCTTTTGATCTGCTTTTCGCGGGCGATCGCAACATTGATATCGTCATAGATCTCATACCAGACCAAGATGTCGACTCCGTACTTCTTCGTGAAGCCCGGCACGCACTTTTCCTTGTGCTCCCAGGCGCGGCGGGACAAGTCGTTGGTCACGCCAACGTACAGCGTTTCGTTGCGCCTACTCGCGAGTATATAAACGAAATAGCTCATCGGCTGAGATACCTGGGTCCCGTCCGGCCGCTCGCCAGGCTCGCGGCGTTCGTCGCTTTCGCAGGTCCACCGGACCTGCTCACGCGCTTCGCGCGCCACTCCTCACCCTCACAGCGGCTTCGCCGCCGTTCGCCGGGGATGACAGGTAGAGAAGATCGCCCCTACTCAGCCGCGATCTGGTTCCGGCGATCAAAATTCGCCCATACACCCTCGCCACCATCCCACGACCCGCGCGAGGCGCCCTTGGAATATTCGGTGGCGCGCTGTTCGAAGAAATTGGCGTGCTCGACCCCGTTGAGGATCTCCACCAGCCAGGGCAGCGGATGGGCTTTGAGCTGCCTGTAGCCGCTTTCGGTTTCCTCGAAATTGCCGAACACCGGGGTCAGCTTGAGTTGGGTCAGGCGCCAGTCGGCGATATAGCGCACGTAAGCCTTGATCTCCGCGGCCGTCATGCCCTGCACTTCGCCCAGCCCGAAAGCCAGGTCGATAAATCCCTCTTCCAGCTTGACCATGTTGTTGGCCACCTCGCGGATATCGTCGCGCACCTGCTTGGTGACGCATTGGGTTTCCTCGTTCCAGGCGTGATAAAGCTTGGTGATGCCTTCGCAATGGAGGCTTTCGTCGCGCACCGACCAGGAAACGATCTGGCCCATGCCGTTCATCTTGTTGAAGCGGGGGAAATTCATCAGCATGGCGAAACTGGCAAACAGCGACATGCCCTCGGTGAAGGCGCCGAACATGGCAAGGGTCCGCGCCACGTCCCCGCAGGTCCCAACCCCAAACGTATGCATGTAATCGGCCTTGGCCTTCATTTCGCGATAGTCGCGGAAAGCCTCGAATTCGGTCTGGGGCATGCCCAGGGTCTTGAGCAGCAGCGCATAGGCGTCGATATGCACCGTCTCCATATTGGTGAAGGCGGCCATCATCATCTGCACTTCCAGCGGCTGGAAGATGGGGATGTAGCGCTTCAAATAATTGTCGCCCACTTCCACATCGCTTTGGGTGAAGAACCGGAAGATCTGGGTGAGCAGGCCCTTTTCCGCCGCGCTGAGATGCCCCGACTGCCAATCGCGGATGTCGGACCCCAGCGGCACCTCCTCGCCCATCCAATGGGTCTGCTGCTGGCGCTTCCAGCAATCATAGGCCCAGGGATAGCGCGTGACGTCATAAGTGCCGGTGGAATTGAGAAGCCCGACGGTGCCTTTTCCAATCAGCGACCGCGGATCAACATTGGTCAAATTTATTGACATGCGAGGCACTCTTCATAATCGGTCTTGATGGCCACGACTTTGGCGTCGTTCTTCTTCTCCAGCTGCCCCGCAAACCCGGCGCGGCTGATCGACTTGGAGCGGCAATAATAAAGGCTCTTGATGCCGCGCTCCCAGGCCGTCCAATGCAGCATGTGCAGATCCCATTTGTCGATGTCGGCCGGCAGGAACAGGTTCAGCGACTGGCTTTGGCAGATATAGGGCGTGCGGTCGGCCGCCAGCTCGATGATCCAGCGCTGGTCGATCTCGAAGGCGGTGCGATAGACCGACTTGTCCTCATCGCTCAGGCAGTCCAGATGCTGGACCGAGCCTTCCTGCTCGACAATCGACCGCCAGACTTCCGGCGTGTTCGCGCCCTTGGATTCCAGCAACGCCTGCAGATAGGGGTTGCGCACCGAGAAAGCGCCCGACAATGTCTTGTGGGTGTAGACATTGGCCGGGATCGGCTCCACGCAGGCGCTCGTGCCGCCGCAGATGATGGAGATCGACGCCGTGGGCGCGATCGCCAGCTTGTGGCTGAAACGCGCCTTCATGCCCTTTTCCTGCGCGTCCGGGCAGGCGCCGCGTTCCTCGGCCAGGATATAAGACGCCGCATCCGCTTCCCGCCGTATCTTCTTGAAGATACGCAGATTCCAGGACTTGGCCAGGGCGCTTTCCAGCGGGATGTTCTTGGACTGCAGAAAGGAGTGGAAGCCCATCACGCCCAATCCCACCGACCGTTCGCGCAGCGCCGAATATTTGGCCCGGTCCATGCCGGCAGGCGCGGTTTCGATGAAGCTGGTGAGCACATTGTCCAGCATGCGCAGCACGTCTTCGACAAAACCTTCTTCCTCCGCCCACTGGTCCCAGGTTTCGATGTTCAGGGACGACAGGCAGCACACCGCGGTGCGCTCCTGGCCGTCATGGTCGGCGCCGGTGGGAAGGGTGATCTCGCTGCACAGGTTGGAGGTATTGACCTTCAACCCCAGCTCGCGCTGGTGCTTGGGCAGCGCCCGGTTCACCGCATCGATGTTGAGGATATAGGGCTCGCCGGTCTGCAGCCGTGTCTCCAGGATGCGTTGCCACAATTCGCGGGCGTTGATCTCGCGCAGGATCTTCTGGTCCTTGGGGCTGCGCAGGCCGAAGGGACGATTCTCCTTCACGCACAGCATGAACTCGTCGGTAATGTTAATGCCGTGATGCAGGTTGAGGCCCTTGCGGTTGAAATCGCCGGACGCCTTGCGGATCTCCAGGAACTCCTCGATCTCCGGATGGGAGATATCGAGATAGACCGCGGCCGAACCGCGGCGCAGCGAGCCTTGCGAAATCGCCAAGGTCAGACCATCCATCACATGAATGAAAGGAATGATGCCGCTGGTTTTGCCGGTCTTCACCTTCTCGCCGATGGACCGCACCTTGCCCCAATAGGTGCCGATGCCGCCGCCGTTGGAAGCCAGCGCGACATTCTCGTTCCACACCCCGACAATGCCGTCCAGCGAGTCCGGCACGTCGTTGAGGAAGCAGGAGATCGGCAACCCGCGATTGGTGCCGCCATTGGACAGGATGGGCGTCGCCGGCATGAACCACAATCGGCTCATAGTGTCGTACAACCGCTGCGCGTGGCCGACATCATCGGCATAGGCGCAGGAAACGCGCGCAAACATATCCTGGAAGCTTTCGCCCGGCATCAGGTAGCGGTCGGTCAGCGTCGCCTTGCCGAACGGCGTCAAAAGATCGTCGCGTGACCGGTCGAGCGTGAGATCGGACGGCGTTGGCCGCGGCGCCAGCGGGTACGGGAGTGGTGGTTGCGGAGCCCCGGACACGTTATTGGTGTGTCTCCTATTATATTGTTGGTCGCTCGTCCGTGCGCTGCCGCTGCGGACCTCGCCGACGCTCCCGGAGAGCAGCGGTTGGCTGTTGTGCCGGGCGTGATCCTGTTGGACCTCGGGCTTGGGCGCCGGCGCCCTGGGAGCCTCGCTGACGGTGCGGGTGACGACCACTGACCGTTCGATCACCCGTTCCACAGGCGTCTGCACGACCATCTGGCCGTCATTATCGAAATCGCCTTCCAGAACAAGCTTGCCCAGCGCCGACATGTTTCTTCCCCATATGTGGGCCGGGGAATCTGGTGGCATCAGCGCGAATCCAATTCGCGCTTTTATTGCCCCCCGGGGACGCCCCGCCCCTAAGCTAAAACCCTGTTCCCGGCAGGTCTCCTGGCTCGCGGCCCTCTTTCCGGCGGCCTTCCCGGGCCCCACTTCCCATCTTGAGAAGCATCCCCAGTGGCAAATCGCCGGAAAATCAGCCGTTTACAGTTGCGGGGGCAGCCCCGGTTTCAGTCCCACCAGACCGTTCCGAAGTTCCCTTGAATCCCCTATCTAGAGCATTCGAGTGACCGTGAACGACTATATCTAGGGGCCTATTCGCTGAATCCGTCAAGCCGGAAATCTTTCACACAGACGTCATTTTTCGCTTGGGGACAAAAGTGTGAATGAACGCGAATCTCCCGTGCCGGTCAGGCGGGCGGTGACGCCGAAGGCCTTGTGGACAAGTTCTTCTGTGAGTGAATGGGTGTCGCCGACGGGGGTCCCATCCACAAGTATGATGACCCTTTTGGGATAGCGCGCCGCCAAAGTCAGGTCATGCAGCGACGCGATCACCAAGGTGCCGCTCTTTGCGATGTCCGACAAAAGCTGCATGGACTGCATGGCATGTCTGGGGTCCAGTCCGGTGATGGGTTCATCCACAATCAACAGGCGGGGATCGCTGACAATGGCGCGGGCCAGCATGGCGCGGGCGAATTCTCCGCCGGAGAGTGTTGTTGCCGGCTGTTCACGCTTGTCGGTGAGATCGCACTGTTCCAAGGCGCGCGCGATGGATGGCGCAAAGCTTTCCGGCAGTCCGCCGGTGGCGGGCAAGCGCGGCGTCAGCCCCAAAGCCACCAGGCGCTCCACCGAAATCGGCCATTCCAGGTGCGGGTTCTGCGGCAGATAGGCGCGTTGCCCGGCCAGTTGGCGTTTGGAATAGGCCGACAGCTTCTTGACGCCCAGCATCACCTGCCCGCTCGAAGGCGCCATCAATCCCGCCAGCACTTTGAGCAGGGTGGATTTGCCCGCGCCATTGGGACCCAGAACAGCCACGAATTCGCCGGCAACCGCCTGGAACGACACATCGCTGAGTATGGTCCTGCCGCCA
Source organism: Rhizomicrobium sp. (assembly GCA_036270435.1). GTDB lineage: Bacteria > Pseudomonadota > Alphaproteobacteria > Micropepsales > Micropepsaceae > Rhizomicrobium. Next base: position 4,743 of record DATBCP010000044.1, read on the forward strand.
CGCGTCACCGTGACATTCTCCGCCGCCAGCACGGTCATGGCGCCACCTTGCGGATGCGCACCACCAGCCAGAAGAAGAAAGGCGTGCCCAACAGGCTGGTGAACACGCCCAGCCGCAACTCCGGATTGGTATGGACCAAACGGGCGGCGATATCGGCGCAGAGCAACAACAGCGCGCCCGCCAGACAAGCGGGCAGCAGTACGCGGCGCGGCTCATAGCCGACAAAGGGGCGCACCAGATGCGGTGCCACCAGTCCGATGAAACCGATGGCGCCGGTCACCGAGGTGATGGCGCCGACGCCAAGGGCCGTACCCGCCACCACCAGCGCGGACAGGTTGGTGAGATTGACGCCCAGGCCCTCGGCCTGGATCTCGCCCAGCGACAGTGCATCGAGGGCGCGGCCTGTCAAGGCCAAGAGCGCGCTGCCGGCGATCACAAAGGGCAAAACCAGCAAGACCTGCGTCCAGCTCGTGTCCGCAAGTGAGCCCAGCAGCCAGGTCATGATCTGATAAGCGGCATAGGGATTGGGCGCGAAGTTCAACGCCAGCGCGATGCCCGCTGCCGTCAGGCTGGACACCGCCGCGCCTGCCAGCACCAAAGCGACGGTGCCCCCTCCTCTTGATCCTTGGCCCAAGGCAAATGTCAACGCGCAAGCCAGCACCGCCCCCATAATGCCCATCAACGGAGCGGCGAATGCGGAAATGACCGCAAGGCCGAAATAGATGGCGATCACTGCGCCCAGGGCCGCCCCGCTGGAGACACCCAGCAACGCCGGTTCGGCCAGGGGATTGCGGGTGAAACCCTGCAGCACGGCGCCCGACAGCCCCAGCACGCCGCCCGTTATCAGCGCCAACACCGTGCGCGGCAGGCGGATGTCATGGACGATCAGTCCGGCCAAAGAATCCGGTGGCGACAGCAACGAGGCCGGCGGCAGCCACACCCTGCCCGCCAGCAACGATGCGGCGAAGGCGACGATAATCAGTACCAACAGTGGAAGGTTCAGCCGGTTCATTGCGCGCGCCCTCCGGGCGCGGGGCGCTTCACCTTCAGCAATGCATCTTGCAATTCGCGGGCGATATGGGCGCTTTCCGGCACGCCGCAGCCATACAGCGCGTCATAGCTGACACGCCGGCCGGCATAGCGTTTCATCAACGCCGGATGCTGGTCCTGGTAGGCGCGCAGGCTGGCGGTGCCGCTATAGGTATCGCCATAGACCAGCGCATCCGGATCGAGCGCGATCAGGCTTTCAACATCATAATAGCCAAAGGCGCCGCGCTCGGCATTGCGCGCGCCGGCCGCTGTCAGCATGGCTTCGAACAACCCGCCGGTGCCCGGCACATAGCCGCCGGTGCCCCAGCCCGCGACCGTGAGCGGTTTTTTGGGGCGATGCGCTTGGAGTGAAGCGAGATCGGCATCCATCTTGGCGATCAAGGCTTCTCCGCGGGCCTCTTCGCCCACCGCTTTGGCCACCAGGCGGGTGACGGTACGGATCTGGTCGAAATCTTCCGCCGGCGGCACTTCCACGATCCGGGCGCCGATCTTGGCCAGCAGGGGCCGCAAGGACGGCGCGATGAAGGGATCGGTGAGGATAAGATCGGGATGCGTGCCGAGGATTTCTTCCGCGGTGCCGTGATTGACGGGAATGCCGGCAGCCTGGGGCCAGAATTTCAATCCGGCTTTCTCGCGCGA
>DATBCP010000045.1:0-11289 GCA_036270435.1 Rhizomicrobium sp.
CCGGTGGCCAACGAATACAAAGTGCGCATCGCCTGCCATCCCCAGGACCCCGGCATGCCGCCGCAGGGCTATCGCGGCATCACCAATGTGCTGGGCACCATCGACGGCTTGAAGCGCTTTGTCGGCATGCATGAAAGTCCCTATCACGGGTTGAATTTCTGCCAGGGCACTGTTTCCGAAGACCTGTATCATCCCAATGACGAGTTGCCCGATGTGATCCGCTACTTCGGCAGCCGCAAGAAGATCTTCAATGTTCACTTCCGCAACATCCGCGGCGGCCGCGACAACTTCGTCGCCGAGATGTTCCCCGACGAAGGCGATGTCGATTTCGTCAAGATGCTGAAGGTCTATCGCGAAGTGGGCTACGAAGAATTGTTGATGCCCGATCATGCCCCCAAGGTGGTCGGCGTCGATGCGGAATGGGGCGCCAATGAAAACTTCGCCTTCGAGTTCGGCTATATCCGCGGCCTGATTCAGTCCGAGCAGCATCTCGTCTGAAAATTCGCACGAATCAATGCAGGAAAGCGCCGCCGATTCGGCGGCGCTTTTGTTTTGTGCCGGCTATTTTCAATTTGATCTTTTGTAAACGGTGGAACTTGTTCATCTAGATGAACCTCAGATGAATGGCAGGAACTCCCGCCCCAGAGATGAACAAGGCCGGCGTACCAAATGATACAAATAACACCGATAAAATCGGCATTTTATGCATCACGCGAATTTTCTCCAGGCGCGTAACAACTCGTTTGCCGCGTTGTTCGTTCCGCGCAGGAAAAAGAAGAATCGACTCGCAAACTTCAAAAATTGGGAGCAATCTATCCACAAGGGGGGACCAGCATGGGGCTGACCCTTCCACATTAGAGAACTTCCATGTCGTGGATGGCGAAGGCCGCTTTGGCCGCCGCACTGCTGAACTGCGGCCTGTTGAATGCTTCAGCGCAAGACAATTCCAACAACGGACATTGGTTGAAAGACGGGGATTGCTCCCTGTACAGCGCCGGCGCGGGACCCGGCGATACGGTGCAATGGACCGGCGCTTGCGTCGGCGGCTATGCCGAAGGGCTGGGCACCGCTACCTTCAGCCATGAGGGCCAGACGCAGAGCTTCACCGCCTTTTTCGTCCATGGCGTGATCCCGGACGGCCATGTCATCACTCGCTGGGGCCAGGGCTGGAGCTATGACGGCGAGACCATCGGCGGCCGCTTCAACGGTCCCGGCATCCTCACCACCGACTCCAGCGACCGCTTCGACGGTCATTGGAACGACGGCAAGATGAGCGGCTTTGGCGTGCTGTTGCGCGCCAATGGCGAACGCTATGTCGGCGATTGGAAAGACGACAAGCCCAATGGCAAGGGCGAACTGCGCCATGCCGATGGCAGCCAGATCAGCGGCGACTTTGTCGATGGCAAATTCGAGAAGAACGAAATCGCGGGACCCGCGAAGATCTCGGCGACACCGCAAGGCGCGGCAGCGCAAGGCGCAACGCCGCAAAAGGAGTCGGCAAACCCCTCCGGCGCCCCGTTTGGCGGGGTCTCGGGCAAGACCTTGATCGGCGTCGACGGTTCCTCCATCGCGCTGACCGTGATCGAAGGCGGCATGGAGATGCAGATCGTTCCGGTCGGGGGCCTGGCCCGCAAAACCACCTTCACCTTCATGACCGACCGGATGGGGACGGTGGTGGATGACAGCGGCAGCCCCAGCGCGGGCTCCAGCGTCACCGGCTTTTTCCGCCTCACCGCCAAAGGCGTGGAAGTGCGTTATGCCGATGGCCGCTCGGCCATGTTGTCGGCCAGTCCCGATGGCGGCGTGCAGATGATGCTGGAGGCCGACCTGGGCGGCCCAAGCTGCCGCGCCTGGTATCCCGCCGGCCATCAATTCAGCGACCTGGAGAAGAAGGCGGCGCTGAGCGCTTATGCCAGCAAGCTGGGCCTGCCGGTGGCAGCCAGCGATATCAGCACTGGCTGCTCCGTGTCGCCTATGGCGAAACCCGCCAATCTCGCGCCCGATGCCACCTCAAGCGTCACCGCGCCGTCTTCGCCGCCCGCGAAAGCACGCGCCACCGCGACGCCCCGCTCCAAGCTGGAGCACAAGAGCGACACACGCACGGAGATGAAAGCGCCGGTGAAAGTTGCCAAGGCGTCCTATCGTATCGGCGACTACCAGGCTGCCAAGGAACTGGAAACTGTCACGGTCAAGCCATCCGACGTGCATCCGATCGATCCGCCGTCGGACATTGACGCGGATATCTCGGTGCCGCAGATCGGCGGCAGCAGCGTCGTTTCCGGCAGCAAGAACAATGCGTCGCACTGTCTGAAGGTGGACAGTGACGGCAGTCACTGGGGCTTCCGCAACGGTTGCGACTTTGCCGTGCAATTCGCGTATTGCATGGCGGGCGGCAGCGATAACCTTACCACCTGTGGCAGCGGCAATGTCGTGACCACCAGCGCCACCGGCAGTGTCGCCGCGCATGGCTTCGGCGCGCTGATGACCGACACCAGCCTTGCCGACAAGGACGCGTCGCACAATTTCCGCTGGATCGCCTGCGGCGGCGGCTCAGGCGAGGTGGCGGCGCATCTGGATCACTTCGACCCGCCATCAGGCCGCTGCGAACAGGCACAAACAGCTACCAAGTAAACAACCAAGTGAGGGGTCACTAGGGGATATCGATGTTGAAAACCGCTTCTGCCACTATCGCATTGCTGGCGCTGGCCAATCCTGCGCTGGCCGCGGGGGGCTGCGCCACGCCCAACGAAGCCGCCGCGCTCAGGACCGCCGTGATCCAGCAGGAACTGATGGTGGCCGCCCTGCAATGCCATGAAACGCCCGCCTACAACCGCTTCGTCCTGAACTATCGCGGCGAGTTGCAGACCTCGGATGCGATCCTGAAGAATTTCTTTATCCGGCGCGGCGGCGAGCATGGCGAGGCCGGCTACGACACATTCAAGACCAAGGCGGCCAATCTGTCGGCCTTGGAACAGGCGCGCAACGGGCACGCCTTTTGCGCCGACGCCCATGCCTTGTTCGCGGCCGCCTTCGCCAACCGGGACAGCCTGTTGAGCTTTGTCGAGACCCATGCGGCTTCGGCCGATATCGGCGGCATCTGCGCCGAGTCCCGCCCGCTCGTTGCCAGGCCTGAAATCCCGGCGGGGTCGGTGAAAGTTGCGGCCGACCCCTCCCCCGCGATTGGCGGCGTGCCGGAGCATAGCTTGCCTGCCCTGCCCTATCGGCGCGGGGCGGCGGAAGCGCCCGATTATGATGATGCCGATGCCGCCGACGAGAATGAGCCCCTGCCGCCCCCGCCCGCGACTGCGCGCTCACGTTACTCCGACGTCTACCAGCGCGGTTATTACGGCGATCGCGGCTATGCCCCACGCGACTCCGCACCGCAGCCCAGCTGGCAAAATTGGCAACAACGGAATTGGCGGGATTATCCGCCGCCGCCGCCGCCGCCGCCGCCGCGCTACGGCTGGTATTCCTATTGAGGCTGGGAGCGGGGCCGCCACTCGCCCAAGCTGGCTTAGCTTTTCTTAGCGAGTAAAACGAGCTTAGAAAAGCTTGCCCCTCTTCGAGCGAAGCGAGGGAGGCGTCGTTCCACCCTGCGCTTACGCTCCGGGCGTTCATCGCTCTCGCGGGGCCGCCGGACCTGCTCACGCGCGTGCCGCGCGCCGCTCCTCACTCCACTGGACCATTTCGTTCGCCTGCCCGGCGAACCACTCCTCACTAAGCGACCCGTTCCAGCTTGCCGATCACGAAGATGTAGGTCAGCGCGCCGATCAACGCCACCGTGGCGATATAGGTCAGGCCGGGGGCGAAATTGCCGCCCTGGGCCAGGTAGCCGATGATCAGCGGCGTGGTGATGCCCGACAGGTTGGAGATGAAGTTGAAGGTGCCGCCGGTCAGTCCGATCAGGTGACGCGGCGCCACATGGCTGATCAGCGACCAGCCGATCGAAGCCATGCCGTTGCCGAAAAACGCCAGCGCCATGAAGGCAATCACCAGTTCGGGCGCGTCGACGAAATTGGCGCCCATAATGCTGGACGACAGCAGCAGCCCAAAGATGATCGGCGCTTTGCGCGCCAATTCCAGGCTCTTGCCGCCGCGCAGGATGCGGTCCGACAGGAAGCCCGCCAGCTGGGTGCCGAAGAAGGCGGCAATGAAGGGCAGCGAAACATAAATTCCCGATTTCAGGATGCTGAGATGGCGGAACTCGACCAGATAGGTGGGAAACCAGGTGAGAAAGAACCATTGGCAGGAGGTGACGGCGAATTGCCCGATATAGACGCCCCATAGCTTGCGGTATTTGAACACCGTGCCCAGATCCGCCCAGGTCAGCTTGCGCTTTTGCTTGTTGGCATCGGCACTTCCCAAATCGACCAACCCGCCGCCGCGTTCGATCAGTTCGATCTCAGCCTGGTTGGCGCGCCCCGATTCCCGGGGGGTGCGGTAGCTGAGCCACCAGATCAAACCCCAGAACAACCCTCCGATGCCGGTGGTGAAAAACACCGCCCGCCAGCCATGCGCCGCCACCAGCCAGACCAGCAAGGGCTGCAGGAAAGCGAGGCCGATGAACTGGCCCGAGGTGTAAAAGCCGATGGCGCCCGCGCGCTCCCGATCGGGAAACCAGGACGTCACCACCTGGTTGTTGATCATGTAGGACGGGGATTCCAGCGCGCCGATCAACAGCCGCAAGGCAAACAGCGACACGAAGCTGCCGACCAATCCCAGGCAGGCGGTCGCCACCGACCACAGGATCAAGATGCCGGGATAAAAAAACCGCGGCCGGATGCGGTCGACCAGCCAGCCGCCGGGAATCTGGCAAAAGGCATAGGTCCAGCCAAAGGCCGACAGGATCCAGCCCATATGGACCGTGTCGATCCCCAACTCGCCGCGCATGGCAGGCGCGGTGATGGAGATGTTGCTGCGGTCCAGATAGGTGATGACGACACAAACGAAAATCATCGCCATCACCACATAGCGATGGCGCGTGGGACCACGGGTTGCGCTCTCTATCATGTCACCACTCCGCGAAAGAACCGTCGGTGTGGCGCCACACCGGCGGCCGCCAGCGATGGCCGCCCGCCGCGGCCGCCAGCACGGCTTCCTCATTGATGGTAATCCCCAATCCCGGCCCCGGCGGGATCGCCACATGGCCACCGGCATAGGCGAAGACGCACGCGTCGGTGACGTAATCCAGCAGATCGTTGGCGGTGTTGTAGTGAATGCCCAGGCTTTGTTCCTGGATCACGGCGTTGTGGCAGACCGCATCCAGTTGCAGGCAGGCCGCCAGCGCTATCGGCCCCAGGGGACAATGCGGCGCCAGTCCCACGTCATAACACTCGGCCATGGCCGCGATCTTGCGGGTCTCGGTGATGCCGCCGGCATGGGAGGGATCGGGCTGGATAATGTCCACCAACCCGTCGCTGAGAATTTTCTTGAAATCCCAGCGCGAGTAAAGCCGTTCGCCCAGCGCGATGGGCGTGGCGGTATGGCTGGCAATCTCCTTCAGCGCCTCCATATGCTCGCTGAGCACCGGCTCCTCGATGAACATCAGATGGAAAGGATCAAGCTCCTTGGCCAGCTGCTTGGCCATCGCCCGATGGACCCGGCCATGAAAATCCACGGCGATGCCGAAATCCGGTCCCATCGCCTGACGCAGGGCGCCGATACGCGCGACCACCGCATCCAGCCTGGCGCGGCTGTCCAGAAAGGAGAGTTCTTCGCTCGCCAGCATCTTGATGGCGGTGAAGCCCCGCGCCTGCGCCTCCTTCGCGCCCTGGATCAGCGCCTCCGGCCGGTCGCCGCCGATCCAGCTATAGACCTGGATTTTCTGGCGCACCGGGCCGCCCAACAGCACATGCACCGGCCGGTTCAAACTCTTGCCCTTGATGTCCCACAAGGCCTGGTCGATCCCGGCCAAGGCGCTCATATGGATGGCGCCGCCACGATAGAAGCCGCCGCGATACAGAACCGTCCAGTGATCCTCGATCGCGGAAGGGTCCTTGCCGATCAGATAGTCGGCCAATTCGGCGACACAGGCCGCCACCGTTTCCGCGCGCCCCTCCACCACCGGCTCGCCCCAGCCGGTAATGCCTTCATCGGTCTCGATCTTGAGAAACAGCCAGCGCGGCGGCACCACAAAGGTGGTGAGTTTGGTGATCTTCATGCCCGCGTCGCTTCGGTTAGGTCCCGGCTTTTCGCGCCTTTGCGGCAGACAGTGGCCAGCTTTGGGCCGGTATGCAAGTTCGCCCTATGCAAGTTGTCGCAGGGACAAGCCGCGCCGCTTAAATCCGTGTGCGGCGCACTATATCTGCGTCATGAGCGAACAGACCGGCGAGTTGGGTGGCGAAGTGGGCGAGATCAGCCTGAAAACGGCGGTGTTGCGCGGGTTGATGGGGCGTTGTCCCCATTGCGGCCAGGGCAAGCTGATGAAGAGCTACCTGAAACAGGTGGAGTGCTGTGCCGTCTGCGGCGAAAAGCTGGGCCATATCCGCGCCGATGACGCCGCCCCCTGGCTGACCATCATCCTGGTGGGGCATGTTTTCCTGCCCTTCGCCTTCCTGGTGAATGTGGACTGGATGCCCACCTGGGCGGCGATGCTGATGTGGTCGGCCTGTTTCGCAGCTGTAGCGTTGATCATTCTTCCGCGCGCCAAATCGCTGTTCATCGGCCTTTTGTGGCAGACCCGCGCGCCCGGCTATAAGCCGGTCGAGATCGTCGCGCCGTAGAACCTGGGCGCGCGGCCCCTCGCTTGTGCTCGAGGCGTTGGCTTAGCTTTTCTTATGAGCGAAGCGAATTAGAAAAGCTTGCCCTATGTGAGCGAAAGCGAGCATGCGGCCCTCTAGCCCCTCGCTTGTGCTCGGGGCGTTCGGCACTCAAATCGGTCCCTCGCTAGCGGCAGCGTAGTGCGAGACCGATTTGCCCGGCAAGCCGGTCGTGCCTCACTCCCCCGGACCATTTCGTTCGCGCGAAAGGCTCGAACCGGGCCTCACTTCGGCGCGTCGTTCTTCAGGTAATCCGCGCTGATGGTGCCCTTCTCTTTCGCCAGCGAAAGCAGCGTCGGATAGAATTGGACAAAGGTCGTGTCCACCGCGCCGTGATCCTGATGGCAGGAATAACAGTTTGCGGTCTGCGGCATGAGCTTGCCCGGCGCGCGCCCGTCGGCGGAAACGAAGAAAGCCCATTTTCCCGGGAAGCGGGCTTCATCCTTGATGTGGATTTCCAAATTCATCACCCCGACCTGAAACTGGCCTCTTTGTGACAGGGTGCCGGCGGACTCCGCCATGCGGTTTTCCTTGACCAGGATGGTTTTGTCCGGCCAGGTGCCGGTCTTCAGGAAGGCCTGGTACGCGGGCGGATAGACAAAGACATTGTCCAGCATGTGATGGTCCGGCGCCGAGGCGGTGTCGTAATTCAGGTCGAGGCTGGAAGTGAGAAACACCCATCGCCGGTAATCGGCGGGCACCGCCATTTGATCTTTGGCTTGGACTTTGACTTGGACCGGGGCCTGGGCCATTGCCGCGCCCGGCGCCAACACCAGAAATGCCAGAACGTTTCCCAGATACCGCATGGAACGCCTCCCCGCGCCCCAGCGGTTTAACGCATCATGCTTGCTCGCCGCAATCCTTGTCGCAGGCACCCGGCCTGTCGCGAAGGCAGGCACAGGCATAATCTTGCGCCATGGTGGCGAGGAATTCCGCCACCGCCTGCTTCAAGAGCTTCTGGCGGGTGGAATTTTTCTTGACCGCGATGAGTCCCAGCCGCTGAAAATCATGCGCCGAGATGCGGATGGAGCAGGCTCGGTCCTGGTCGGGGGGCGGCGCGGCGATCGCCGGCGTATAGGGACGCCAGGGAATCGACGCCACATTTTCCGTTTCCACCATGGCTGGCTGGCTCCAGGGTTGGGCCTCGCCCTTGCGTGCCAGAAGAACCGATGTGATCGGGGCGAACCTGCTCATTTCACGCCCCAAAGCGGATGATCATTGCCGCGCCGGCCAAACGCCCGCCGCTCATGCGCACGGGACTCCACCAGGACGCGCGGGCGGCGGTCCGGTGCCTCGACCACAACCGGGGGTTCGGCGGCCACCGGCGGCTCGACGTCCACGGCCGGAGTTTCCACCGCCTCATTCTCCGGCATCAACGAACTCACCGCCAAATTGTCGGGCTTGAGTTCCGGCAGCAAGTCCGGATCGCGGACGATGCGCGACAGCCGTTCCTGGATGTAAACCCAGAGATCCTTCATCTCCTTGGCGGATTGGGAATTGGGCACTACCTCGCCCACGGTGCGTCCGTCGATCATGCTGGCGGCGAAATCCACCCGATGATGGATGGTGACCGGCGCCACTGTGCCATGCTGTGACAGGGCCACAGCGGATTCGCCGGTGATGCGGGCGCGCGGCGTGGCGGCATTGATGACAAAGATCACCGGCTTGCCGTGGCGCTCGGCGATATCCACCGTGGCACCCACCGCCCGCAGGTCATGCGGGCTGGGCCTGGTGGGCACGACCACAAGATCGGCGTGAGACACCACTTTGGAAATGGATTGGGTGATGGCGGGCGGCGTGTCGATGATGGCGATTTTGACGCCGGCCTGATGCAGTCCGGTCAGGGCTTCTTCCAGATCAGCTATGCCGGCCTTGACGAAATGCGGTGTGGGCGCGTTGCGCGCGTTCCACCAGGCCGCCAGCGAGCCTTGCGGATCGGTATCGATCAGAGCGATCGCGCCCGCTCCGGCCCGGCAGGCCTCAACCGCGAGATGACCGGACAGCGTGGTCTTGCCCGACCCGCCTTTTTGGGATGCACAGACAATCACGTACATGGCTTAAAGGCCTTGAGGGACGGCTGGAAGCATCGCCCTTGGCCTGTTTCGTCCCTATGAAATGCGGCGCTGCAATTTGACTAGAATATGATTGTAATTGCATCTATCGCGTCCCCCGCCGAAGCTGAAAATCCCCTCCAAATGTCGCGAAAATGTCCTTAAATGGCCTTGGACCCCGCTCGGCGGGGCCCCTAAAATACGGCCATCTTTGTGGAGCCCGAATGACATGAAAAAGCTTCTGCCACGGATGATCATGGGGACCGGCGTTCTGGCGCTTGTCCTGGGCGCATCACAGCTCGCGCTCAGGGCGCAAGCCGCGGCGCAGACGGTATGGAGCGGGGTCTTCACCGCCGACCAGGCGGCCCAGGGCAAGACGGTGTTCGAGAACAAATGCCTGACTTGCCATGGCGCAGAATTGAACGGCGGCGAGATGGCGCCGCCTTTGTCGGGCGCCATGTTCCTCAGCAACTGGACCGGTCAATCGCTGGGCGACCTGTTCACCCGCATCCACACCACCATGCCGCAGAACGATCCCGGCAGCCTGAACAATGCGGAAGTCGCGCAGGTGATGGCCTATATCCTGTCCTTCAATCAATTCCCGGCGGGCACCACGCCGCTGCCGAGCGATGAAGCGGCGCTGGGGCAGATCGGGATTACGGACAAGAAGTAGGCGTCGGCAGATAGGCCGGACCCCGGTCGCCGTCACGCGGGGCATGCGCAGACCTCCAAAGCAATCGATGACCGATGACCCACTGATCAAGATCTCTTCGCCAGGGCTGCGTGCGGAAATTCATCCACTCGGTGCGCAACTCTGTTCTTTAAAGGACCGGGCAGGACGCGATTTGCAATGGAATGGCGACCCCGCCGTATGGAAGGGGCGGGCGCCGATCCTGTTTCCAATTGTGGGCGCCTTGGCCGGCAACGCCTATCGCTTGGACGGCAGGCGGTTCTGCCTGTCGCGGCATGGTTTTGCCCGGGACAGGATGTTCTCCCTTACGGGCGCAACATCAGCGAGCGCCTGTTTGCGATTGAATTGGGATTCGGAAACCTTCGCCTTGTACCCCTTTCGGTTTCAGCTCGACATGAATTTTCATCTGGAGGATACGACGTTGCGCATGTGGGCATCGGTCGAAAATTTGGAAGACCAGAAGATTTTGCCGCTGAGCTTTGGATTTCACCCTGCGTTCCGCTGGCCTCTCCCCTACGGCCAGCCGCGTGCGGCGCATGCCCTCAGGTTTGAATATGATGAACCGGCGCCGGTGCGGCGCCTGGATGCTCACGGGCTTCTCGCGCCAACGGAATTTGAAACGCCCGTGAAGGAACAGAGATTGGAATTGCGTGATGATCTGTTCGCCAAGGATGCCATCATATTTGATCGGATTGCCAGTCGCCGGATCCGCTATGGCGCGGAGCATGGCCCACAACTCGAAATCAGCTTTGAGGACATGCCCCAGCTGGGTGTGTGGACCAAGCCGGAGGCCGGATTCATTTGCATAGAGCCTTGGCATGGCTTCTCTGACCCGCAAGGATATTCCGGAGAATTTTACGACAAACCCGGCCTTGCCCTGCTACCGCCAGGCACGAGCAAGGATTTCGCCATGACAATTTCGTTGGCGGCATAAGGGAAGTGGTCATTACCCGATGGGAGAGGGCTCAACAGCTGAGCCTCTATTCGCAGTAGACCCGGTCCCTGTCGATTGCTTGCCCAATCAACGCGCCCCCGGCTACGCCAAGAACCGTACCAAGTGCTGCCGATCTGCCCCGGGCCAACTGGTTACCAACAATCCCGCCTGCAACCGCGCCTACGATCAGCCCAGTCGTGCCATCAGAACGGTGGCAATAATAGCGTCCATCGTCACCATGGTAGATCACTTCATCGTAGCGGACCAATCGCCGATCGTGATGGCGGTGATCGTCGCGATAATAGAGGCGGGCGTCGTCATCCCGGTCCTCATGTCGATCACGATAGCGTTCTTCATCGCGCTCCGCGTCTTTCGCTCGGCGGCCATGGGCCGGCGCCCAGGGTGGCGGATCGGCCATTACGGGAAGAGTAGGAAGAAGAAATGCGGCGACTATCGCAACAGAAAATATGCTTCGCATCTGTCTCTCCAAGGACCTATGGCGCCTGTGACCAAAGCTTACAGACGAGAGATTAGGTGATTCCCGCCTTACCGCTCCGCTTGGTTATAAAGCGCTACCCGGGTTTGTTCAAAGAATCAGATCGGCATGAACCATCAGTTTACCAAGAGAGGTCGGGCACACCTCGAATCGGTGGGACGGCAACGGTGCAAGATAGCGTTCCACAGCCCTGAAATTTGATTATCGCAAACGCGTCGCATCTTCACGCAGATTTTCTCAGCGCGAAAAGTGTCGGTTTGCTGCGGACGACTTTTTGCAGAGGCTTTTCTATGAATTGATTCATCGCGCAGCCGCCGGCGACAGTTCCAATTGCGACCACAAGATACATAATATTGGGA
>DATBCP010000046.1:0-3635 GCA_036270435.1 Rhizomicrobium sp.
CTGGTGCGCTACGCCAAGGCCAGCGGCGCGGCGTTGCTGCTGGTCGGCCATGTCACCAAGGACGGCAAGATTGCCGGGCCCAAGGCGGTCGAACATCTGGTCGACGCGGTGCTCTATTTCGAAGGTGAGAGGGGTCATCACTTCCGCGTGCTGCGCGCGGTCAAGAACCGTTTCGGCGCCACCGACGAGATCGGCGTCTTCGAGATGACCGGCAAGGGCCTGGCCGAAGTCGCCAATCCGTCGGCGCTGTTTCTCGGCGATCGCGCGAGCACGTCGCCGGGCACGGCGGTGTTCGCGGGCCTCGAGGGCACGCGCCCTCTTCTCGTGGAGATCCAGGCGCTGATTGCGCCGGCGGGATACGGCACGGCGCGGCGTGCCGTAAGCAGTGGCAGAAACCAGCGCCTGGATCTCGCACAGCAAAGGCCGCGTGCCTTCCAAGCCCGCAAACACCGCCGTGCCCGGTGCCACCGATTTGCGGTCGCCCAGGAACAGGGCGGAGGGGTTGGCCACTTCGGCCAGGCCCTTGCCGGTCATTTCGAAGACGCCGATCTCGTCGGTGGCGCCAAAGCGGTTTTTCACCGCCCGCAGCACGCGAAAGTGATGGCCGCGCTCGCCTTCGAAATAGAGCACGGCATCGACCAGATGCTCGACCGCCTTGGGACCCGCGATCTGGCCGTCCTTGGTGACATGGCCGACCAGAAGCAGCGCGGCGCCGGATGCCTTGGCATAGCGCACCAGATCGAACGACGCTGTGCGCACCTGGGCGATGGTTCCCGGCGCCGCATCCAGCGCACCGGTCCACAAAGTCTGGATGGAGTCGATGGCAACAATCGCGGGCGGTTTGCCGGATTCCAAGGTGGCAAGAATGTCTTCCACACAGGTCGCGGCGCCCAGCATCAAAGGCGCTTCCGACAGGCCCATGCGGGCGGCGCGCATGCGCACCTGGGCCATCGCTTCTTCACCGGAAATGTACACCGCGTGACCGCCATTCTGGGCATATTTGCCCAGGGCCTGCAGGATGATGGTGGATTTGCCGATGCCCGGATCGCCACCGACCAGCAGCGCCGAGCCCGGCACCAGCCCGCCGCCCGTGACGCGATCGAATTCGGCAATGCCCGTGGGGCGGCGCCGGGGCGGTGCGTCTTCGGTCTTGAGGTCTTCGAGGCTGATCTTGCGGCCCTTAACCCGCCGGCCGGCGCCGCCACCCAAAGGCGGAGCGATGCCTTCCTCAGTGATGGTGTTCCAGCCGCCGCACGCCTCGCACTTGCCCGACCATTTGGCGGCGGAAGCGCCGCAGGATTGGCAGACGTATGTGGTGGAGGATTTGGCCATGATTCTCTTATACCATGGCCGCCAAGCGGCTAGCGCGGCTTGTCCAGCTGCCAGTCCAGATGCGATTTCACCATCGGCCATTCCTCGGCGGTAATGCTGTAGACCACGCTGTCGCGGATCGAGCCATTGGGCTGGATCATATGACGGCGCAGGATGCCGTCCAGCTTGGCGCCCAGCCGTTCGATGGCCCGGCGGCTTTGGTTGTTCAGCACATGCGTGCGGAACTCCACCGCGATACAGTCCAGTGTTTCGAAGGCGTGCGCCAGCAGCATCCGTTTGCATTCGGTGTTCAGCGGCGTGCGCTGCACCGACGCGCGGTACCAGGTCGAGCCGATTTCCAGCCGCCGGTTGGGGGCGTCCACATTCATATAGGTGGTCATGCCCGCCACCCCGCCCTGCGCATCCAGCACAGTGAAAGGCAGCATGCGGCCTTCGGCTTGCAATTTCAGGCGGCGATCGATCTCGGCCTTCATGCCTTCCGGCGCGGGAATGCTGGTGTACCAGAGCTTCCACAATTCGCCGTCACGCACGCAGTCGACCAGGGGGTCGAGATGATGGCGGGACAGCGGGACGAGTGAGGCGTGAATGCCTGCGAGGCTGATGGGATCGAGAAACGCCACTAATGCCCCCACTTCGTCATGGCCCGGTCCTTTGCACACCACCTTCTTGTCATTCCGGCCAAGCGCGAAGCGCGCGAGCCGGAACCCACCTTCGAACAACCAGTTGGGTCCCGGGTCTGCGGCGCACCGTTACACGCTGCGCCGCGCCCGGGATGACAAATCACGCTTTCACCGCCATCTTGATCGGCCCCTCGGCCCGCCCATGGATGAACTGCTCCACATAGGGATTGCCGGAATGGTCGATCTCCCTGGTTGGGCCCTGCCAGATGATCTTGCCGCCATAAAGCATCGCGATCTTGTCGGAAATCTTGCGCGCCGACACCATGTCATGGGTGATGGAGAGCGCGGTGGCCCCCACATCCTTCACTGTGGAGATGATCAGGTCGTTGATGATGTCGGCCATGATGGGATCAAGCCCCGTGGTCGGCTCATCAAAGAAGATGATCTCCGGATCGGCGGCGATGGCGCGCGCCAGGCCTACGCGCTTCTGCATGCCGCCCGACAATTCCGCCGGCGAAAGAAACGCCACATCCTCGCTCAGTCCCACCGTGGCCAGCTTCTGGATGGCGATGTCGCGCGCCTTGACGCGTGCCACACCGCGTCCCTGGATCAAACCGAACGCCACATTTTCCCAGACCGGCAGGCTGTCGAACAAGGCGGCGCCCTGAAACAGCATGCCGAACTTCCGCAACACCTTGTCGCGCGCGGCGCCGCTTATGTGGGTGACGTCCTCGCCATCGACCAGGATGGTGCCCTCATCCGGGCGCAGGATGCCCAGGATGGACTTGATGGTGACCGACTTGCCGGTACCTGAGCCGCCGATAATCACCAGCGAGGATTGTTTCTCGATGGTCAGATCCACGCCATCCAGCACCACCTTGGAGCCGAAGCGCTTCTTGACGCCGATAAGTTGAATCTTTGCGGTCATTTGTGGAACAGCAGCGCGGTCAAGACATAGTCGGCGAAGAGGATGAGGATCGAGGAAGCCACCACCGCATTGGTGGTGGCGTTGCCCACGCCTTGCGCGCCGCCCTTGGAATTGAAACCGTTGTAGCAGCCCATCAAGGCCACGATGAAGCCGAACACCGCCGCCTTGATCAGGCCCGAGGTGATGTCGTCCTGATGGGCGAAGTCCACGGTGTTTTTCAGATAGCTGGTGCCGTTGAAATCCAGGTAATAGACCGACAGCACATAGCCGCCCAGCACGCCGATGGAGTCGCCGATTGCGGTGAGGATGGGCATGTAAATCACCGCCGCCACGACGCGCGGCACCACCAGATACTTGACTGGATTGGTGGCCAGCGTGGTCAACGCATCGATTTGCTCGGTCACCTTCATCGTGCCGATCTCTGCGGCAATGGCCGCGCCCACCCGACCTGCGATCATCAGGCCGGCAATCACCGGCCCCAGTTCGCGGGTGACAGCCAGCACCACCACCTGGGGCACGATGGCTTCCGCGCCGAAACGGTTGCCGCCTAGATAAATCTGCAGCGCCAGCACGCCGCCGGTGAAGAAGGCCGTCAACCCCACCACCGGCAGGGAGAAATAGCCGATGCGCATCATCTGCCCCAGGATCAGGCGCGTATAGACAGGCGGCGATACCAATCCTGCCAGCGCCTGGCCGGCGAATTGCGCCAGGCGGCCGATATGGGCCAGCACCGTCAAGGTGGCGCGGCCGATGCT
>DATBCP010000047.1:0-7515 GCA_036270435.1 Rhizomicrobium sp.
GCGTGATCCGCCAGACGCCATCCGGTCCTGTGAGCATGCCCGCCTTCGGCAACGCTTATTCCGATGCCGAGATCGCCATCCTGGCCAATTATGTCACCGCCCGCTTCGGCTCTTCCGCATCGCGTATCGGGGCCGCCGACGTGGCGCGGCTGCGCAGGGAGGCATCGCAATAACCAGCGAAACCGCGGAAGTCCTGGCATATTTCGCAACTGGGACGAATGCCGGCCTGCATCTTTAATAACCCTTAACTTGGCAGGGTTAGAGTGGCTCAAGGTACAGAAAGCTTGGGCTTACGGATGCTGCTGAACACGATCCCGTTGAACGACGTCTATGTCGGCACCGAACGCCGGGCCCATAAGCGCCGCATCGTCGACGAGCGCGGCCAGCTTGTCATTCCCAGCGAAAATCTCACTTTGCCCTGCGCCATCATGAATATTTCCGACGGCGGCGCCAAAATCACCTGCGATGCCATACCCACGACCGGCACCCGGGTCATTCTGATCTTCGGCAACGGCAATTGCTTTGAAGCGCTGACGACACGCTATGCCGAAGGTGAGCTCGGTCTTCAGTTCGTCGCACCACCCGGGCGCTAATCTTCCCCGGACTAGTGACGTCCGAAATCCTTAAGGACCTCGCGCGCCGCGTTATGGCCCGGCGCGCCCGTTACGCCGCCGCCCGGATGGGCGCCGGCACCGCACAGATAAAGTCCAGGCAGCGGCATGCGGTAATCGGCGGCCCCCAGAACCGGACGGGCCGCGAAAAGCTGATCCAACTCCAGGCGTCCATGCATGATGTCGCCGCCGCTCAGGCCGAAGACACGCTCCAGATCGAGTTGGGTCAGAACTTGGCGCGCGATGACCGATGCGGCAAAGCCGGGCGCATAACCGTCGATCGTGGCAATCATCAGGTCGCCAACCTGATCGCGGTGATCGTCCCAGGACACGCCATTCGGTAGGACCGGCGCGACGTGCTGGCAGAACAGGCTTGCGACATGGGCCCCTTTGGGCGCCAGCGTGTCATCCAGGGTGGAGGGGATCAGCATCTCCACCACCGGATTCTCGGACCAGCCTTTTGCGCGCGCGTCGTGATAGGCGCGATCCATATAGGCCAGGCTGGGAGCGATGACGATGCCGGCTGTCAGGTGATCACCGGCTTGCGGCAGACAGAGGAAGCGGGGCAATTGCGAAAGCGCGACATTCATTCTCAGCGTGCCCGAGCCCATGCGATAGCTGGCGATGCGGGCGCGGAAATCTTCTGGCAGCAAGGCCGGGTCCACCAGCATCTGGAACAGCAGCTTGGGATTGAGGTTGGAAATCACGGCGCGGGCGCGGACCGTCTCGCCATTGTCGCACACCACACCCGCCGCCCGTCCCTTTTGGACCAGGACTTCGCGGACCGGCGCCTCGACGCGAATCTCGGCGCCCGCTGCCCGGCAGGCCTTGGCCATGGCTTGGGTGATCGCGCCCATGCCGCCGATCGCGTGCCCCCAGGCTCCACGCTTGCCGTTCACCTCTCCCAGAACATGATGCAGAAGTACATAGCCCGAGCCGGGCATATAGGGACTGGCATAGTTGCCCACGATTCCGTCAAAGCCATAAACGGCCTTGATGGGGTCGCTTTCGAACCAATCGTCCAGATAATCGCCTGCCGAGCGGCCCAGCAGCGCCAGAAGGTCACGCTTTGCGGCAAGATCCAGGCCGCCCAGCCGGTGTGCGAGACGGCCCGCCTTGAACAGTTCCGGTAGTGCCACAAGGAAGCCCGCTGCCGTCACATTGGGCGGCGTTTCCAGCATCAAGCCGCGCACCAGATCCGACACCGCGTTCAGCCGCTGGTGATAGGCCTGAAGCCGCTCGGCATCGCGGACCGAGAATTTGGTCACTTCGCCTTTGGTGCGCCCCTCCCCCACCGCGAGATAGCGTCCATCCGGCAAGGGCAGGAAATTCGCCATGCGGCGCTCGACAATGCGAAGCCCGTGCTGATGAAGCCTCAGATCGGCGATGATCTCGGGCCGCAACAACGAGACTGTATAGCTCGCCGTTGAATTGCGGAATCCGGGATGGAATTCCTCCGTCACCGCGGCGCCCCCCACGATCCCGCGGCGTTCCAGAACCGTCACCCCCAATCCAGCACGCGCCAGGTAAAAGGCGCAGACCAGGCCGTTATGGCCCCCGCCGATGACGACGATATCCGTCTCGCTGCGCATCCGGATCAATTGTGCGCGGTCAATTCCTTGACCAGTTCATTGGCGTCATAGACTTTACGCAAAGCCTCGGTGATGGAAGCAGTGGAGACGGCGACCGCCCGGTTGACCCGGTCATCGAAACCGAAGGCGCCGCCCAGGCTGTTTATATTGCCGTCAAAGATCGCTCCCACCACCCTGCCTTGCGCATCGATCGCGGGCGATCCCGAATTGCCGCCGATAATGCGGCGGGCGCTGATGAAGCCGTCCTTCACATAATCAACAGGCGGATTGGACAGGCTTTGGGCGCAGTCGCGCACGCAATGATGGTTGGTCAGAACCAGGCCCTGCGCCATGACCAGGGAAGCGGAACAACCGCTGGAAAGGCGCACGGCCGCACCGCGAACCCGGTCCAGCCACGCCTGATCGACATGCGTTTCGTATTTGGCGTTCACCGTCGTCATGGGGAAATTGTCGAAGGTCCACATGCCTTCATCGGCGCGAACATGAGTTGCCGCCAGCATCGCGCAGGCCGCAAATTGCGAAATCCGGATTGCGCGCATAACGCTTGCACGCCGCTTGGGTGCCATCACGATCATGTTTTTATTGAACCTCGAAAAAGATATGGTCGGGGAACAAAATAGCGGCCAATAGCACCCTGTGCCAGCGGTATGCGGACTGCTAAAACCGCCCGCCATGGCCACTCTCTTCATCACCCATCCCGATTGCATCGCCCATGATCCGGGCGCCGGCCATCCGGAATGTCCGGCACGCCTGTCGGCTGTCCTGAAGGCGCTGGATGAGCCCCAATTCCGCACGCTGCTGCGGCGCGAAGCGCCCCTGGGCCGCAAGAGCGATGCGGCCCGGGTGCATGGCGAGCGATTTGTCGAAGCGGTGCTGGCCAGTGTCCCGCAAAGCGGCCGCACAGCGCTCGATCCCGACACCATTTTGTCGAAAGCGTCCGGCCAGGCGGCATTGCGCGCCATTGGCGCCATCACCTCGGCGGTGGACGCAGTGGTGGCGGGGGAGGCGGACAACGCTTTTTGCGCGGTGAGGCCGCCGGGCCATCATGCCGAGCCCGACCGGCCAATGGGCTTTTGCCTGTTCAATACGGTCGCCATCGCCGCCCGCCATGCCCAGGCGGTGCGCGGGCTTGGCCGCATCGCCATCGTGGATTTTGACGTGCATCACGGCAATGGCACCCAGGCGGTGGCGGAAAGCGATCCGACTTTGTTTTTCGCTTCCAGCCATCAATTCCCGCTCTATCCGGGGACCGGCGCGGCCGACGAAACCGGCTTGGGCAACGTGGTGAATGCGCCCTTGCCTGCCGGCACCGATGGCACGGGTTTCCGCCGCGCCTTTGAAACCAGGATCCTGCCGGCGCTGGACGCCTTCGCGCCCGAGCTTGTGCTGGTATCGGCTGGATTTGACGCGCACCGTGCCGATCCGTTGGCAGGCTTGGACTTGGAAGAGCCCGATTTTGGCTGGGTGACGGCCCGCCTGCAGGAAGCGGCGCGGCGGCACGCCCAGGGGCGTATGGTGTCGGTCCTGGAAGGCGGCTACGACCTCAGGGCGCTGGCGGGCTCGGTCACCGCTCATGTCGAGGCCCTGATGAAAGGCAATTAGTTTCGCGCCGACGCCGTCTGGATCTCCACAAACGCGATCTTGTTCACGCCACTGCAGGCCAGCCACAGATTGCCATCGGGGGCGGCGACCATGTTGCGGACAACGCCGCCCCCGGATGGGATCGGCCAGGTCTCGAACTTCTGGGTCTTGATATCGAAGCGCACCAGGGTATTGGGCTCGGTGTTGGACTCGCTGTACCAGATGACATCGCCGACGGCGGTGATGCCATATGGCTGCGAGCTTGGGCCGCCGGGCGACGGCCATTCGCTGACCTTGCCGGTTTTGGGATCAAGCCGGCCGAGATAGCCGCGCGAATAGTCGGAATACCAGATCATGTCGTCATGGGTGATGGCGACACGGCGCGGCCGCGAGTCCGGATTGGGCAGCGGAAATTCGCGGATCGCCAGCGTATCGGGATCGATGCGGGCCACCTTGTTGCTGCCGAACTCGACGAACCAGGGCACGCCATGGGAATCGATCACCATGCCGTATGGATTGGAGCGCGGCGTGGGCGAGGAAACCAGCTTGATCTCGCCCGTCTTGGGATTGAGGCGTCCCACCATATTGGCGCCTTGCGCGGTGAAATAGATATTGCCGTTGGGCGCCAGGAGCAGCGTGTGAGGATCGCGCGCCGCCGGATCCGGCATATGGTACTCGGTGACCTGGCCGGTCCTGGGATCAAGCTTGCCGATATAGGCTTTGAAGTTCGCGGTGAACCAGATATTGCCGTCATGGTCGGGAATCAGGCCATGCGGGCCGGAGCCCGGCGTCTTCAGCGGATATTCCTTGAACTGCTGGGTCTTGGGATCGAACCGCCCCAGCACATTGGCCATCTGGCCGGTGTACCAGACCGATCCATCGGGTGCGTAGCTGGGGTCGTGCGGGCGAGAGCCGGGCGTGGGAACATCCCATTCCTTGATGACGACATGATCGGCGCCTGCGACAATGGCCGCGGCCGGCAGCTTTTTGGGCGGAAAGTTCGTGGCGAGGTAATCAGCGACCATGGCGAATTGATCAGGCGGAACCTTGGCACCGACATTCACCATCATGTGCAGGACGGTGTTCCACTCTGCCGGTGTATGTCCGGCCCGGGTGATGTTGGAGAGAGAATGACAGGCGGCGCAGGCCTGTTGCACCACGCTCTTGCCCGGGCCGTCGGGCAGTTGGACCGTCTGCGCCAGCGTCGGCGGCGTGGCGAGAAAAACCGCACAAGCGAGAAGAAGGGAATTCCGCAGCATGACGACCTCGCGTCAAAAGCGGCCATGCAAGCCGCGACCGATCAGCCGATGGGTAAAATACGCTCCGGGATTTTCAGGGTCAACATGCGCGCCCCGGTTTGCGCCGCTAGCGCGCGTCCGAGCCCGCCCACATCACCACGCGCAAGGTCTGCAGCATGATCCTGAAATCCAGCAGCAGATTGAAGTTCTTCACATAATAGAGATCGTAACTCAGTTTGGAACGGGCATCGTCCAGCGACGCGCCATAGGGATAATTGATCTGGGCCCAGCCGGTCAGCCCGGCCTTGACCGCGTGACGCTCATGATAGAGCGGCAGTTCCTTGGCGAGTTGCGCGATGAATTCCGGGCGTTCCGGCCGGGGTCCCACCAGCGACATGTCACCCGCCAGCACGTTGAACAGTTGGGGCAATTCGTCGATGCGGGTGCGCCGCAAGAACCGGCCCACCGGCGTCACCCGCCTGTCGCCCTGCGCCGCCCAGACTGCGCCGGCCTCCTCCGCATCCACGCGCATGGTGCGCAGTTTCCAGATGCGAAAACTGCGACCGCCCTGGGTAATGCGTTCCTGGCGGTAGAAGACGTTCTGGCGGTCGCCCACCCATACCGCCAGCATCCCGACCAGCAGCACCGGCGAACAGGGCACCAAAATCATCAGGCTGACTATGATGTCGAAGCCGCGCTTCAAGGCGCGGCCTATGGGGCTGATCTGGAATCCGTCCGAATAGAGCATCCAGGCCATGTCCAGGCGCTTGATGTCGATGCGGGAAATCTCTTTTTCCAGGAAGCTCATATATTGCGAAACCGGATAGCCATTGGCCCGGCAGGTGATCAGGGATTCCAGGGTCATGCCGCGCCGGTCGTCGGGGGCGACAACGATTTCGTCCGCGCCCAACTGCCGGGCCAGCTTCAAAAGATTGCCGGAGCAGGTGACGATGCGGCACTCGGTGTCCTCCGCCAGCCGGCGGTCGATCGCGCCGAAATTGCTCTCATGCACGAAGGTCAGGTCATATTGCATATGCCGGCCTTGGGTCCGCAGCATCTGCAAAAGGTCGAAGGCGCGATGGCCCGCTCCGATAACCAGCAGATGCGGACGCAGCAAGGAATGACGGCGCAACAGCACGAAGCATGAGCGCGCCACCGCCGCGCAACCTGTGAAGCTACTGAAGGCCAGGATGCAAAACGGGACCGAAACATTCCGGCCCAGGACAGCTGTGGCCAGACTGGACAGGGCCACCGAAAGCCCGGCCGCCATCGGGGCGCGGCGGAGCGCCTTGTCCAGCTCGCAAAGGCTCTCTTTGCGATAAAGTCCCAGGGCATAGAGAAACCCGAGTTGAATGACGGCATACAGCAAGGCCTGAAGGATGGGCGCACCGTGCAGGACAAGCGCGATCGCCAAAGGCCAGAACACCGCGATCGCAACAGCGTCGAGCAGGAACAGCGCGAGTCCGGCAGTCATAACAAGCCCTTTGAGCCATGGCCGGGTTGCGCGGCCGCCTCCAATCTGCGGCAAGGGGCTAAATTCTGGGTAAAGGCCGCAGCAACAAAATTGTAACGGATTGAAAATGAGGGCTTTTCCGACCGGAAGGCCCTACCCGCCGCCCGCCTGCCAATCATGGATGGCGCGTATCGGTGCCCAGTCCGAGGGGGCAACCAGGTTGAGAACGTTCAGGGAGAGATTGTCGCGAATGGCGAAAGCCGTGAACAGTTCGAATCCGATCGCCAGCGCGACCACGATGGGGGCCCGCACCCGGGAAGCAAAAAAGAATCCCGACGACATCATCAGCGTGTCGGAGACGGAATTGAGGATGCTGTCGCCCACATAGCCGGCGGCCAGCGCCTGTTTGCGGTAATGCTGAATGACCGCGGGGGAATTCTCCGCCGCTTCCCAGCTGATTTCGATCGCCATCGCCATCAGCAATCGCGTGCCCAATGGCAATTGCGGAGTGAAAATGCGAAGCAGACCGAAAAAGATGAATCCATGGATGATGTGGGAAAAGCTGTACCAGTCGGTCAACTGTTGCGACGTATCGGGACTGCGTGGATCGCCAACCCACAGAAGTATCCGTCCGCTTGCCGCGATCAGCGGCTGACCGAAGCCATACAGGATCGCCACCTGCACGCTGATCAGCAATGCAGCACCCACCGCGTAAAGCCAGGTCGGCGCCTGCGCCGGTGGAACGCGTTCGGATCGTATGTCCGTCGTCATGAACAGGCCCCTTAGCCCGAGACCTTTTGGGATTTTCGCCCATTTGGCAAGGCGGGGTTCCTAAAATGCAAGGCAATTTGTTGAGATACCGTCCATGCCGGCCGGTCAGGATGCGCGCATGGACAATGCCATGAGCATCTCCGCGGCCGGTATGCAGGCTGCATCCGCGCGGCTTGATGCGGCGGCCTCCAACGTCGTCACAGCGAATGGGCAAGGCCCGGCGCCCGCCGCCGGCACCAGCAACAGCGTCACCTCGTCCTTCCCGCTGG
>DATBCP010000048.1:0-3724 GCA_036270435.1 Rhizomicrobium sp.
CGACGCCCTCAGAGCGCAAAAGAGCCGCGCCGGATCAGGAGACGGCTTTGAACGGCAAAACCTTGCCGGTAACGAGCCGCTCGCCCTTGGCATCCACCGCCGCATTGGGCAGCCGCACCGTCACGATGGTCCCCTCGCCCAAAACCGATTCAATCGCCGCGCTGCCGCCATGCATCTGGGCCAGCGACTTGACCAGCGCCAGCCCCAGCCCGGTGCCTTCCTTGGCGCGGGTTTCGGCATTCTCCACCTGCTCGAAGGGCCGGCCCAGCCGCTCCAGGTCCTCCTTGGAAATGCCCATGCCGTTGTCGCTGACGATGATCTCGATGCCGGGACCGGTCTGCGGCGTCCCGGCGATCGCCTTCACCTCCCCGCCGGCGGGCGTGTATTTCACGCCATTGGACAGAAGATTGACCAGGATCTGCTTGATCGCGCGGCGGTCGGCGAACACCAGCCGCGCGGTCGGCGCGACATGCAGCTTCACCGCCACCTCCGCGCGTTCCGCCGGCATCTTCAAGAAGCGCACGGCGCTTTCCGCCGTCTCCTCCAGATCGAACAATTCCTCATGCAGGTCGAACTTGCCCGCCTCGATCTTGGACATGTCGAGCACCGAATTGATGAGGTCGAGCAGATGCGCCCCCGATTCATGGACCAGGCGCGAATATTCCTGATAGCGCGGGCTCAAGGGACCGAACATCTCCCGCGTCATCACTTCCGAAAAGCCGATGATGGCGTTCAGCGGCGTGCGCAATTCATGGCTCATATTGGCCAGGAAGCGCGTCTTGGCGCGCGAGGCGGACAGGGCGGCGTCGCGCGCCTCCACCAGGGCATATTCATGAGTCTTGCGTTCGGAAATGTCGCGGGTCACCGCCACGATATCGGCGGGCTCGCCCAAGCCCACCTGCGCCGGGCGGCAGCGGATTTCCGCCCAGACGAAATGGCCGTCACGATGACGCAAGCGGACTTCGGCCGAACCGGCGCGGCCGTGATAGCTGGATTCCATCAGCGCCGTCTGCACCGCATCGAGATCCTGGGGATGCACCAGGCTCTGCATCGCCGCGCCGGTCAATTCTTCCGGCGACCGCCCCAGCAGGGTCGCGGTGGCGGGGCTGGCGAAGCGGATGCGGCCGTCGGAGGAATGGCGGGTGATCAGGTCCATGGCATTGTCGGCCAGGAAGCGGTACATCGCCGCGCCTTGGGCGGCGGCGGCGTCGGCGGCGCGCTGGCGGTCCTGGGCGGCGACGGCGATCAGCACGGCCTGCATCATGGCCGCCAGGACGGAGCAGGCGTAAATCTCCCAGAGCGGCAAGGTGAGCCGCGAGACGGGAAGCCAGCCCAGCGCCTCGGTCGCCAC
The DNA here is from genome assembly GCA_036270435.1 of Rhizomicrobium sp. GTDB lineage: Bacteria > Pseudomonadota > Alphaproteobacteria > Micropepsales > Micropepsaceae > Rhizomicrobium. The sequence goes on from DATBCP010000048.1 coordinate 1,352, forward strand.
GACGGCCAGGAAGGCCGCGCCCGCGACCATGCCAGCCCGCAACACCGCCGGCTGGCCGCCGGTCAGCGCCGCTTCGGCGGGAACCAGGACCAGCCATACCACCAGTGGCGACACCACGCCCCCGGTGAGGATGGCGAGATAGCCGATCAGGCCGGCGAAACTGGCCAAGCCGATCTGCTCCAGGGCTGAAAGCGAAACCGGGGCCAGCGCCAGCAGGGCCAGGGAGGCCGGGATCATGAATCCGCTGAGCGCGACGAGTTCCAGAGTGTCGGGCCGGCCGACCATGAGCAGAAAGGCCAGCCCCAACAGGCCCCCCAGCCCGGCCTTGGCGGCTTGCATCCGGATGAAGCGCCGGCGCTGGGCGCGGGGACTGAATCCCCCGTCCGGAACAATGTTCGCCTGAAGTGCCATGAAACTTGTGCCGCGCCGCAATAGGTTAAGGGGCAGTTTCACCACTTAGACTTAACGAAAGCTGAAACACATCCCGTTCCGTTCAGGTCTTCACAAGCTTTTCACAAGGCCTGGGATTCATCTTTTGTTAGCGAAGATGGCGCGATTCGGGCTTCAGTCCCAGTTCCAGGATCGAAATGCCTTTCATCCCGAGAGGTTTCCCGCTCTCCTAACCAATCCGCAACGCACTCGCATGCATGATCGGCGTGGGGGAAGCATAGAGCTGAAAATGGCTGGGGCCGTACGGGCGCATATTAGCCGCGAGCAAGAGCAGAACGATCCCAGCGCGCTGCTGGACGCGCTGGACAGCTTGCGCACGGCCATCACCATTTTCGACGCACGCGGCCGGCTGATCTATGCCAATGCCCATCTCAACTATCTCTTCCGCTCCTTTCCGCCGCGCGAGAGCTTGATCGGCAAAAACTATGATGAGCTTGTCCGCCTGGAGATCGAAGGCGGCGAGATCGCGCCCGGCGCCCTGGCGGGCGGCACCAAATCCTTCGTCGCCCAGCGCGTGCGCCAACTCAAGGAAGACGAACATGCGCCGCGCGACGTTGCGCTGCGCGACCATCGTGTGGTGGAAATCAAGGCTCGCCGCGACAAAAGCGGCCACACCATCCTGCTTTGGACCGATGTCACCAATGCCCGCGCCCAGTTGATGCGTCTGCAGGAAGCGGTGGCCCTGTCCGCCGAAGCCTTTGCCTTTTATGACGCCGACGACCGGTTGATCCTGGCCAACGACCTTTATGCCGATCTCTGTGGGCTCAAGACCCTGGACGAACTGATCGGCAGGACCTTTCCGGAAATCTGCGCCACCGTCGCCTATAGCGGCCGCATGGTGCTGGATGAAAGTCCGGAAGTGTGGCTGGAACGCCGGCTGGAGAAACACCGAGCCCCCGCGGGCGCCGTCACCCTGCGCACCAACACAGGCGAAGCCTATCTGGTGCGCGATCGCGCCGCCCCCGATGGCGGGCGCATCATGGTGTTCACCAACGTCACCGACAAGGTCCGGGCCGAGACCGCGCTCAAGGAACAGGAACATGCCCTGGCCGACAGCCGCGCCCAGGCCGAAAAGCAGAGCTCTTATCTGGCCGACCTGACCTCGCGATTGGATCAGGCCAGCGCCAGCGTCCACAGCGCCAAGACCACGCTGCTCAGGACGATGGGACACGAACTGAAGACGCCGCTGAACGCCATTCTGGGCTTTTCCGACCTGATGGCGGCGCTGGCGGACAATCTCAATCCCGGGCAGATCCGCGAATATGCCGGGCTGGTCCATCAGGGCGGCGCCAACCTGCTGAAGATCATCAACCAGATCATGGACCTCACCAAGATCTCGGCGGGGCGTTACGATCTGCGCCGCATGCCGGTGGATGCCGGCGCGGTCTTGTGGCTGGCGCGCGATGTTTTCCTGTCCCGCGCCGCGGCGCGCGGCATCACCATCGATGCCGACAATTGTCCCGTGGGGCTGATGGCCGATGCCGATGAGGCGGTGTTCACCGCCATGGTTCACAGCCTGATGGACAATGCGATCACCTTTAGCACCGGCAAATGCATCACCCTTTCGGCCATTGCGACGGAAGGCGGCGTCGCCGTCACCGTGGAAGATGATGGCGGCGGCGTGGCGGCCGAAGACCTGGCGCGTATTCTGGAGCCGTTCGAGCATGCCGGGCGTGGAGAAGGCTCCGAACATGCCAAGGGCGCGGGCCTCGGCCTCACCGTGGTCAAGGCTTTTGCGGAGCTTCATGGCGGCTGGCTGGAATTGGAGAGCGAGTTGGGCGAACGGTTCAGGGCAACTGTGACGCTGCCGGCAGCGGTGCCTTCGGCCGCCTCTTAGCGTTTGCCATTTCATTTAATCACCCCCCTCTGTCGCAACTCGGGTTTGCAAAGAGCAAACACCTCGTTGCGCCATCTCCCCCCTCA
>DATBCP010000049.1:0-7492 GCA_036270435.1 Rhizomicrobium sp.
TATCGGCACGCCCTGGTCCATTCAACAGGCTGCTTTCATGCGCAAGGGCACCTACACGCCGATGGACGTGAACTGGATGCCGGGCGGCCGCCAGCCCATCGCCGTGCATCATGCCACCGGGCGCATCTATGTGCTGATGCATATGGGCGAATATTGGAGCGAATATGAGCCGGCGCAGGAGATCTGGGTTCTGGACGGCAACAGCCACAGGCTGATCCGCCGCCACGCCATGAGCGGGGAGTTGAAGGGCAAGCTGGTCAATATCGCGATCAGCCAGGACGGCAATCCGCAACTCTATGCCAGCGACGGCAGCGGCAACACCTATGTGCTGGATCCGCAAACCATGGAGAAGAAGCGCAGCTGGGACAATTCGGGCGGCGGCATTCTCTACGCGGTCGAGCCCTGATGGCGGCGTTGCTGCACCAACTGCTTGCGGCTGCATCGGTGGCGGGCCGGGTCTGTGTCGGGCTGGTCTTTGTGCTGGCCGCAACCCAGAAGGCGCAACATTGGCGCATTTTTTCTGCCGTTCTCGCCAACTACCGGCTGTTGCCGCCCATCCTGGTCACGCCCGCCGCGATTGTGCTCCCGCCGGCCGAGATGCTGGTCGGCATCCTGCTTTTGTCCGCGCAGCTCAGGCCGTTTGGCGCCGTTGCGGCGATCGCGCTGCTCGGAATATTCGCGGTCGCCATGGCGGTCAACTTGCGGCGTGGCCGCGTCCATATCGACTGCGGCTGCGGCCAGTCTTTCCTGAAACAAACTCTGCGTTGGATGCTGGTGGGACGCAATGCCGGGCTGGCGGCGCTGCTTGTGCCGTCACTGGTCTTCACAAAACCCATGGCCATGACGACCGCACTGTCGGGTGTCGCGGCAGGGCTCGCATTCTTCCTGCTCTATTTGATGCTGAATGTGTTTTCCGCGCTGCCGCCGGTTGAAGCGCATCGCCAACGCTTTGCCTGAGGGGGCATGTCCATGGTGACCGTTCTGATTGTTTCCCAAATCCTCTGTTGGATCGTGATCCTGGGATTGGGCTTGGCGCTGCTGGCGCTGGCCCGGCAAGTGGGTGTGCTGCATGTCCGGCTGGCGCCTGCCGGCGCATTGATGAGCGGAAAAGGCCCTTCTGTCGGCGAGCCCGCGCCGGTGATGGAGGCAACCACCCTGGACGGCGCGGCGCTGACCGTCGGCAAGTCTTCGACCAAAGCCCGCATGCAGCTGCTTTTGTTCGTTTCGCCGCACTGCCCCTTGTGCAAGGACCTGATCCCCATCGCCAAGAATTTCGCAAGGACCGAGAAACTGGACATTGTTTTCATCGGCGATGACGAGGTGAACGAGCAGCGCGCCATGATCGCGCGGCTGGAGATGAACGGGATTCCCTTCGTCAATTCTTCCATTATCGGCCGCGCCTTCCATGTCGACCGGCTGCCGCATGCGGTGTTGATTGGGGGCAACGGCACCCTGCTGTCCAAGGGCCTGGTCAACAGCCGCGAGCATCTGGAAAGCCTGGTCACCGCCCATGAAATGGGTGTGGTGTCGGTGCAGGACTATCTCGCCCATTCCGGCAAACCCTCTTCTTCAAAACCAAAGGTCGCCTAGCCATGACGGGAATCATCATCGACAGGATCGGCGAGAGGTTGGTGCGGCGGTTGGCGGGCCACACCTCGCGGCGGGGGATCTTATCCCGGCTGGGCCTGGCATTGGCGGCGGCGCCGGTTTTTCCGGTGCTGCCGGTCAGCCGCGCCCAAGCGCAAGGCAAGTCCGACCGGGGCGAAAGGGCGCGCACGCATTTCACCATGAATGCCCAAACCAAGGACGAGACCAAGTGCGATTACTGGCGCTATTGCGGCGTGGACGGCAACCTTTGCGCCTGTTGTGGCGGCGGCACACATCAGTGTCCGGCAGGGGCGGTCGCTTCGACCACCTCCTGGGTGGGAACCTGCGTCAATCCCGATGACAACAAGACCTACCTGATCGCCTATCGCGATTGCTGCGGCAAGCCCGGCTGCGGCCAATGCCATTGCGACAACGAGGATCGCGACACCCAGCTTTATGTGCCGCAAACCAACAACGACATCATCTGGTGCTTCGGTCTCGACAACATGCAGTATCACTGTTCCACCGCGGCGCTGGTAGGCGCCGTGCAGTGAGAAAAATTTTTCTGGCCGCCGCGATGGCCGCGGCGGCGACAGATGCGGCCTGCGCCGATGGGGCACAAGTGTTCGACACCAGTTGCGCCTTCTGCCATCAGGCCGGCGGTGTCGGCGTGCCTGGGCAGTTTCCGAGACTGGCGGGCCGGGCGGGCGAAATCGCCTCCAAGCCCGAAGGCAAGAAATTCCTTCCCCAGATCCTTCTCAACGGAATGAGCGGTCGCGTTACCGTCGATGGCGAGCAGATTTTGGGCATCATGCCCGGCTTCGACAGCATGTCGGATGACGATATGGCGGCCGTGCTTACCTATCTCACGGGTTTGGATCATGCGCCGGTGGCCTACACGCCCGACGACATCAAGGCGGCGCGGGCGACACCTCGGCTGGCGCCCGGCGATGTGGCGGCCCAGCGCGCCGATCTTGCCGAGAAAAAGATCGTGCCATGAAGGTGCCGGCGGCCGCAGCCCTGTTGTTGGCGCCGTCCATCGCCTTTGCGGCGCCGCCACTGCCGGAACTCGCCGGCCTGCCGGCGCTGACGGTGGCGCAATCCGATTATGTCGAACATTGCAGTGGCTGCCATGGCATGCAGGGCAATTCGGCGCCGGCGCAGATTCCGGTGTTGCGTGACCGGGTCGGCTATTTCATGTGCACTCGGGAGGGGCGCGAATATCTGATCCGCCTGCCCAATGTCGCCTATTCCGCCATCTCCGATAACCAGGAGTTGGCGGATATGATGAACTTCGTGGTCTTTGGGCTTGGCGGGAACAGCGCGCCTGTGGCCGCCAAGCCGTTTACCGCCGAGGAAGTGGCGCGGTTGCGCAAGCGCGCGCTGGCGACGCAATCCCTGATTGCCGCGCGCGCCGAGGTGGTGGGCAAGATGGTGGACCGCTGCGCGGTGCCCAAAAGCATGAATTATTTCTATGACGGGCAGGAACAGGCAGCGCGTTGAGTCGAGGGAATGAAGGGATGATCGGCAAACGGCAATTTCTGGCCGGACTTGGTATGACGGGGTTGGGCGTGATGACGACGTCTTCCGCGCTGGCCCAGATCCATTCGCCCACGCCGCCGGGCCGCAAACAGATTCCCCAACGGCGCGCCAAGACCACCAAATTGTTCAAGGCGCCGGAATTCTATCCCAATTGCCTGGCCATCCCGGATAATAGCGATGCGGGCATCTGGATCGGGCAGCAGAAGCTAAAGGGTATCCAGGCCCAGGGCTCCGGCGTTCCGGAACAGCCGGGCCCCGACCAGGTCTGGCTGATGGACTGGAACGGCAAGCTGCTCAAGACCTATTCCAGCGCCTCGCAAGTGACCAGCGCGCTGGCAGTCAGCGACACCGCGCTCTATGTCCTCGCCAACAATGAGACGGATTATCCGCCGCCCTATACCGGCGTGCACAATCTGGATGTGAGGACCGGCAGAACCCGCTGGGTGAAACAGATCCCTCTGGGCGGCGGCGGCACCCATGGCGCGCAATGGCATGACGGCAAATTGTGGATCATTGCCAGCCGGCTCAACTGTATGCTGCGGGTCGATCCCGATGCCTGGACGTGCGACTATGCCATCCGTATCCGAAACGACACGCCCGACACCATGCGCACGCATGACATGACCTTCGATGACCAGGGGTTCATTTGGCTTGCCACCGCCAATAGCAGCCGAAGTTATGCCGAAGGCGTTCAAGGCCTGTCCAAATACGATCCCAAGACAGGCGAGGTGTTGGAACAAGTGACCTTGGAGCCCGGTTCCTGCGATCCGCATGGGCTTGGTTTCTACAAGGGCGCCTTCATTGGCTGCGACGCCGGTCACCATCCGGGCTGGCCGGACAAGGACGGCCCGGGCGCTGGCTGGATCTTCCGGATCGAGTTGAATTGAGCGATAGACATGGCCAGTCAGGACGATAGCGCTCCCATCAGGCCGCTGACGGACGCCGGGCCGAAACCGGTACGGCGCAGCGCGTTGTGCCTGTTGCGCTTTTGTGTATAGTCGCAAAAAAAGCAAATAGGCCGGCACAAGCACCGGCAAAAAACACTAAGGGGGATATATGCGTACCTTTCTCGCCATAGCGCTGTCTTCGACGTTGCTCGCCTCTGCCGCCGTCGCCGCGGATACGAGCCCGCTGGCTGCTGGCAAGCCGGCCGGCGTCAGGCAGGCGCAGATGAACAACACCACCTGGGTCCTGCTGGGCATCGGCGCGGTGACCGCCATCGCCATCGGCATTGCCTCGAGCTCCAATGGCAGCCCGGTCCGTCAGAACCCACCCCTGGCGGTCACGACCACCACAATTTAGGCCGATTGGCCTGGCTTCTTCGGGGAGCGGCACTGCCGCTCCCTTTTGTTTTACAGGTGGCTTACACAGGCGCTGGGATTGGATCGGGCGACGGCGGCTGGGAGAGGCGTATGAGCGGGCGTGGGTTGCGGATGCGTCGGATTTTAATGGCTTGCGGTGCGGTTGCCTCTCTCGTCTGCGCCGGCATGGCGGCCGGGCAGGAGGAGGGGGGGACTGTCGCCCAACCACAGGCGATCAACCCCAACAAGCTGTCCTACCAGATGAAGCCGGTGACAGCCGAGTTGATCAACAGCGACGCGCAACGGATCGATGCCGATGCCGACCAGGACAATTGGCGCCTGCACGGCCGCACCTATGACAACCAGCGCTTTTCGCCACTGACCGAGATCAATGCCTCCAATGTGAAACAGCTGAAGCCGGTGGCACTGATCCAGACCGGCGTGGCCAATTCCATGGAAGCGACGCCGATCGAAATCGACGGCGTGCTGTTTGTGGAAGCTGCCGGAAATGTGGTTCAGGCCTATGATGCCGTGACCGGCGAACAGCTGTGGTCCTACACGCCGGTATTGGAATTCTCCAGCATGTGCTGCGGTCCGCAAGCGCGCGGCGTGGCCCTGGCCTATGGCAAGGTTTACGTCGCGCAGGTCGACGGCCATGTGGTGGCGCTGGATGCCAAGACGGGCGAGGTGGTGTGGAGAACGCGCCGTGAAGACATCCTGCCCCAGCCTTATCACTGGTACACCTTCACCGGCGCGCCCCAGGTCTATAACGGGCTGGTGGTGGTGGGAAACGGTGGCGCGGAATGGCCCACGCGCGGCTTTGTCGAGGCGCTGGATGCCCAGACCGGCAAGCTGGTGTGGCGTTTCAACATCACCGCTGGACCTGACGACCCGAATTTCAAGGGTGCCTGGGAAGGCGATTCCTGGAAGATCGGCGGCGGCTCGATGTGGGATGCAGTGGCGGTCGACCCCAAACGCGACCTGATGATGTTCGCCACCGGCAATCCCAATCCGGACATGTATGGGGATTTTCGCAAAGGCAACAATCTCTACACCGTCTCGATGGTGGCGGTGCATGCCAAGACAGGCAAGCTGGCCTGGTACTATCAGCAGATTCCGCACGATGTCTGGGACCTGGATTCGGCGGCGCCCACCGTGCTGTTCGACGTGCCGGACTTAAAAGGCAAGATGGTTGCGGCAGCGGCCGAGGCCAACAAGAACGGCCATCTCTATATCGTCAACCGCGACACCGGCGCGTTGATCCGCAAGTCCGATGCGTTCGTCCCACAAAGCGAGTCGATCAAAAAGATGATTCCGCCGGATGACACGGCGCGTGTCTATTATCCGGCCAATCATGGCGGCGCGATGTGGCAGCCGCCGGCTTATTCGCCCCTGACCCATTATTTCTACACCATGGCGATCAACGAGCCCCATATTTACAAGGTGAAGCCCAGCAAGCCCTGGATACCCGGGACCCCGGAAGTGGGCCAGCAATTCGGCAATGCCGTGGCCACCGAGGCCGAACGCAAGGCTCTGGAATCCCAGATGATTCCGAACTCAGGCAATCTCTCAGCGATAGACGTCAACACCGGCAGGATCGCCTGGCAGTATCTCAGTGATCACCTGATGTTCGGGGGCGTGCTGGCCACCGCCAGCAATCTCGTCTTTTCCGGCGAAGTGAACGGTAACATCATGGCGTTTGAAGCCAAAAGCGGCGAGAAGTTGTGGTCCTATCACATGGGCATCGGCGTCTGTACGCCGCCCATCACCTACCGGGTTAAGGGCGTGCAATATTTGGCGGTCGGCGCCAATGGATGCCACAGCCAGGAGACTCAGATGAAGAAGGAGGGGCGCCCGGTCTTCGGTGACACTATTGCGATATTTGCCCTTCCGCGTTAGGTTCAAGTCCAAGGAAAGTCTCAAAAAATAAGAGACGCCGCACATTTCTAAGGGGGAATTCATCATGCATTTCGACATGAATGCAGGTAGCGTGAAGCGCCGCCTTGCGCTGTCCAGCAGCACCGCCGTCCTGGCCATGCTGGTCGCTGCACCTGCGATGGCGCAGCAAGCCACGCCGCAGACGGAATCGATCACGGTCTCGTCCTCGCGCATCATGAGCGCGGGCTTCGATGCGCCGACGCCGACCACGGTGATCAATGCTGATGAGTTGACCAAGCAGGCCAACACCAACGTTTTCGTCACCGTCACCCAACTGCCCTCACTGATGGGTTCGACCGGCACCGGCGTCGGCAATGGCGGCTCCTCAAACGGCGTCAACGGCCTTTCCGCGTTGGACATTCGCGGCCTGGGCACCCAGCGCAACCTAATCATGATCGATGGCGAGCGGGTGATCCCGACTTCGACGCAGGGCGTGGTCGATATCAGCCAGTTCCCCACGATGCTGCTGCAGCGCGTGGACGTGGTGACCGGCGGCGCTTCGGCTTCGTTCGGCTCCGACGCCGTCTCCGGTGTGGTCAACTTCATCCTCGACAAGAAGTACGAGGGGTTCAAGATGAACCTCAACGGCGGCATCACCAATTATGCCGACGATCCGCAAGCCCAGATCCAGTTTGCCGCGGGCGCCGGTTTCCTGGGCGGCCGCGCCCATATCGAAATTTCGGGTGAGTTCACCAGTGAAGCGGGCATCAACAGCCTGGTCGGTCCGCGCCGCTGGTATCAGAATCCGCAGCAATTGCAGATGTTCACCACTGGCCAAGTCGGCCTGTGCCAGCCCAATGGCTGCCCCACCTCCAACGGTGTGACCAGCGGCCTGCCGGCCAATGGCCCGATGTGGTACAATGTCAATAACGGCAAGTTCGCGCAGTTCTCCTATGGTGGCTTGATCACCCGCGGCCCGTTGATGGGCACGCAGTTCGGCGCCAATGGCGCCGCATCCCAGTTCGACTATGGCTTTGGCGCCAATGGCCTGCCCGCGGTCCCGAGCCAGGGCAGATTGTCCACAGGCGTCACCAGCAACAACAGCAATATAATCATTGGCTGTTCCTCCGGCGGCTATTGTCAGGGCGGCGACCTGGCCGGCAACCAGACCGGCTATGCCTCCA
>DATBCP010000050.1:0-12845 GCA_036270435.1 Rhizomicrobium sp.
CGGTCCTGAATGCCTTCCGCCATCTCGCTGAGCGCATCGCCCAACAGCTTGAACTCGACCGGGGCCTCCGCCAGGTCGGGACGGATGGCATAATGGCCGCTGCGATAGGCGGCCGCGATGCGCCTGAGATAGTTGATCCACTGCGTCACCTGCCGGTCGGTGGCGAGCCAGATGGCGAACCAGGCGAATCCGATCATCAGGATCGGCAGCGCGAAATCCAATCCGACATGCAGATAGGTGGCGCCGAACAGTTTGCTCTCGCCCTGGGCGAAAGCCACGAAGATGGAATTGCCCATCAGCGAGGCATTGCCGAAGCGCCATTGATCGCCCCGGGAATCCAGCGCGATGGACACGTTGTTGCTGGCGCCGGAGGAAATCGCCGTCTTGGCGATGGCCGTGCCGACTTCCCTGTTGTTGGTGGTGATGACATTGCCGGAACGGTCATAGACCGCCACCACCGCGCCCTTGGGCAAGTTCGCGGCGCGCATCATGTAATCGATCCAATGCACGTCCAGGGAAATGGCGACGGCGCCGTCAAAACTTCCGTCCGGCTTGTGCAGCGCCAGCATGCCGCTGATCACGGGCTGGCCGGTGACGCGGTTGATCAGCTCGTTGGAGACCACCATGCCGTCGCTTTTCTGCGCTTCCTTGAAGACGGCATATTCCTTCACGCTCAAGCCATGGGCGAGCGCCATCGCTGAACAGGCGATGCGGCCGTCCGCATCGATGCGCGACAGGTTGGAAAAATACCGCACCCCGATCAGCGTGTCGGCCAACACGCCGTCGCAATTGCCGTTCATGCCGCGCACTTCCGATAGGCTTGCCACCGCGCGCAGCACCTGCTCGGCAGCAGCCAGCAGGTTCTGGTCCCCGGCCGCCACGGTGCGGGCCTGTTGCAGCAACTGGGTATGGACATTGGTGATGTCGAGGCTGGCGCGCGCCACGCCCTGGAAGATGGAAACCAGCACCACCGGAAGCAAGGCAAGCGTAATGATCACCTGCAGCCTGCGGCGCAGGGTCCAGCCGGGCTCGCGCCCTCCATTCGTCATCGCATTATTTTGCGCGCTTTTTTCCGCTGACGATGTCGGAACGCCCCGGGCTGAGCTGATCAAGCTGCGCCATGATCTCACGAGCGGCATCTCCCCCAGCGGGTCGTGAAACATCGTTCAGCGCATCGCCACCGTCCAGTATCTCTATCAATGTCTTGCGCGCGCGGGCAACCCGGCTCTTGACCGTGCCCACGGCACATTTGCAGATGGCGGCGGCGTCCTCATAGGAAAAGCCGCCCGCTCCCACCAGGATCAGCGCCTCGCGCTGCTCGTCGGACAAATGTTTCAGGGCACGGACGGTATCGGAAAGCTCGGCGGAATGGACCTGATCCTCGCCACCACCGGGGATGCGTTCCGCGGCATCCTGGTCCCAGGGCGCCTGCCGCCAGGCCCGGCGGCGGTCCGAATAGAACTGGTTGCGCAGGATGGTGAAAAGCCAGGCCTTGAGATTGGTCCCGGCAATGAAGCTGGAACGGCTTTGCCAAGCCTTGACCAGGGTCTCCTGCGCCAAATCGTCCGCCGCCTCCTGATTGCCGGTCAAGGACCGGGCAAAGGCGCGCAGGAACGGCACGAGGCCGAGCAACTCGGCTTTGAAGTCGGGATTTTCCGGCTTTTGGGCATGGGCCGACGGGGCAGAGTTAGGCATCACGAGACCTTCTTCCCCCCTTTGTCCTCCGCCGCCCCCCGTTCGTCGGATTCATCAATCTGGCGCAGCAGATCCAGGAAATCGTCAGGCACCGGCTCTTGCGCTACATCGTCATACATGCGGCGGAGTTCGCGGCCAATCGCCCTTTGCCGGGCCCGGATTGCCCTGGCCTTTTCGCTGGGCTTTTCTTCGTCAGACACTGTCGTATCCCATTGCTGTGTCATCTTCGCCCATGCCATTTTTCGGTGTGGCCCTTTTCCTAAACACAGGACAAAGCGCCTGGTTTCGACCTAACAACCCCATTTCCGTTCCCCTTCCCAAGGTTCCAAACGTCCAGATTTACCGATGGTTCCGGGCCCGTATGGAACTTTTTTGGCTGGCGTAAGTTCCTGACGTGAGCTTTTCTTTTGGGCCGAAGGAGCCTTTCCATGAGCATGTCCCAGACCCTGGCGCCGCACCTTCCCTATTTGCGCCGTTATGCCCGTGCCCTGACCGGGTCCCAGCCAAGCGGGGATGCCCATGTCCGGGCGGCCCTGGCGGCCATTCTGGCGGGGGACCAGACCCTTATGGAGGGGGTCCCCCCCCGTGTGGGCCTGTACCGGATCTTCCATGCCATCTGGCAGTCGGCGGCCGAGCATTATGACGAAACCGGGGGGCCCCAGTCGGCCAAGAACCCGGAAGGGCGCCTGAGGGCGCTATCCGCCACCAAGCGGGCCGCCCTGCTGCTGACGGCAGTGGAGGCGTTCAGCCTGGAGGAAGCCGCCTTCATCGTCGACGAGAGTCCGGAGGATGTGGAGCGGGCCATTCTTGAAGCTCAGAAGACCATCGACAGCCAGTTGGCCAGCAAGGTCCTGATCATCGAAGACGAGCCGATTATCGCGCTGGACCTGGAGAATTTGGTCAGCGAATTGGGCCATAAGGTCGTGGCCGTGGCCGCCACCAAGGACGATGCCGTGGCCAAGGCCCGCTCCGAACGTCCGGGCCTGGTATTGGCCGACATCAATCTGGGCGAAGGGGGCAGCGGTATCGATGCGGTCAGCGAAATCCTGTCATCCTTCGATATCCCGGTAATTTTCATCACGGCCTACCCAGAAAAGCTTTTGACCGGCGAGCGCCCGGAACCTACCTATTTGATCGCCAAGCCGTTCCTGCCGGAAACCGTGCAGGCGACGGTGGGCCAAGCGTTATTCTTTCATCCCGCCGCCCGGGAAGCCGCGGCGTAGGCGGACGGCTCGCGCGTTTTCATTTTTGATGCATGGAGATTTGAGGTATGGCCGCCAAGAAAAAAGCCGCTTCCGGCAATATTGAAGCTCGTCTTGCTGCGCTCAGGGCCGATTTCGACGCCTTGCAGGCGGACATGAAGGGCCTTTACGGCGATGTCAGCGAGGTGGCCTCGGAACGCGCCGCGCTGGCCATGCGCTCGGCGGAGGAAATCGCCGACCGCGCCGTCGCCCTGGCCGAGGAAGCCGCCAGCCAGGCCAAGGTCACCGCGCTGGAATACAAGCAGGAAGCCCAGGAATGGGCGGATGAGAATGCCGAGGAACTGCGCGTCCAGGTGCGGGCCAAGCCCATTCAATCCCTTCTCATCGCCGGGGGCATCGGCGCCTTCCTGGGCGCGGTTTTTCTGAGGCGCTGACGGCTTTTGACCCAGGCTGGCCTTTCGCTATAGAGACCATGCGGGACGACCTGCGGGGGATCACATGTTCGCGCGCTTGACCGCCAAGGCAATTTTGATCGCCACGGCGATCGCCATGGCTTTTTTCGGCGTCGGTCTGCTGGGCATGGCCCTGGCCGGAGGCTTGGCCGCCAAAATCGGCACCGTGGGAGCCTATGCGATTGCAGGCGCTGTCCTTTTGGCGCCCCCGCTCTGCTGGGCCGTTATCACGCGATTGTCACAACCGCCCAAGGCTCCAGCTCCCGGCAATGAGCTGACGCGTGTTCTGCTGGCTGCGGTGGCCAAGGAAACACCCTGGATCGCAATCATCGGTGCCGGGCTGGCGGGAGCCGCCAATATGTTTCTAAACCGCAACAAATCCGGGAAATAGCGGACACCTGCCGCTCACAGCCTGTGGACAAGACGGAACCCGTCTCGGATCGGGGGCGTTTTGTGCCCTAGATTGTGGAGTAGGATGCATGCTCGGTTGGGCTTTGGCGTTTTTCATTCTCGCGCTGATCGCCGCCTACATGGGTTTCTTTGCCATGGCGGGATTGGCGGCATCGATCGCCAAGCTGCTTCTTGTGGTGTTCCTGGTTCTTTTGATCGTCAGTGCATTTTCAGGCGCGTTGAGGGGTCGTCCGCCGATTTGATTTGCCAATGGATTTGCCAACGGATTTGAAGGGAGAAGCGAAACCATGCGTATTCCATCCTTCATTCTCGAACATCCCCTGGAAGCCTTGATCGGCGGCCTGTTGCTGCTGGTGATGGTGTTCGGCTCCGCCGACCGCCATGCGGCCGAGGTTGCCAAGAGCACGCCGGCTGCACAACTTGCCGCAGCCGCCAGGCTCTAAATTCTTTCGATCCCGCGGGAACGCTTTTTCCACGCAGCGATTATCTGAACCGAGCGGACGTCCGATCCGGAACGCCCCCAGCCCCTTCGACAGCCCGCCTCGGGTGTCCGCTCTCTCTTCCAAAATCCGCAAAAGCCCCGAAAGGGGTTTTTTCATGGGAACTTTCGCCTGTCAGGCCTTACAGGCCGCAGCCCAGGGTTCCGTGCGGTCCTACGGCATTTTACCGATTGGGGAACTTTTGGGACGTCCCACCGGATAGACCATGTAAAGGCTGGAAGGCGTCTGCAACTGTGTGGGAAAGCCGGTATAGCCAAACAACCTTTGCACCAGCGGATGCTGATCGCGGCGCAACTCCGTCAGGTAAATCAGCGGATGCTGGAGAAGCTGCGCACCGGCCGCGGGCGCCTGGGGATATCGCTGCAGTTCATTCACCTGCACCACCGGGATGTCAGGCTGGTTGAAGCGCAGCCAGGCCGTGGTCTCGTAATCCGTGGTCAAGACGCCTTGCGCCAAATGGGTTTTGACCAAGGCCGCGACCACTTCGCCGATGGGCGCAAATTCGCGTCCCAAGATCCGGGCCAGGGGATCCTTCTTCAGCGGCAGGAAGGCATACAAGGCCTGCAGATAAACCGCCAGCAGCAGCAGCAGCGCCACCGGGGCCGCCAAGACGGAAACGCGGCGCCAAACGCCCTTTTCGCCGAATCCATCCGCTGCCAGGATGGAAAGCGCGGGATAGAGAAAACAGGGCCAGTTGCCCTGCACGCGATCGTGCAGCGAATGGGCGAGGAAATAGCCGAGCCCAACCCAAACCAGGAGCGCAAGCATCAAGGGCGCGCCGCCTTCGCCGCTTTTCAAACACTTGCTGGCGCGCCACAGACCCGCCGCCATCAACAGGAAGATCAGCGGCGTGGCGAGGCCAAACTGTGCCGCCAAAAATTCGCCCAGGAACCGCAAGGTGAAGTGACCGGCGCCGGTGCGGGCCAGTTGAAAGACAAACGTCTCCCAATGGTGCTGCGACTGCCATACGAGATTGGGCGCGAAAATCAGCAGCGCCAGGACAGCGCCCAGATAGGGCCAGGGCGAAAGCAGCCATTTTCGCGCTCCGCGATCCAGAACCAGCCAAAGCAGCGTCCCCAATCCCAGAAACAGGGCGGAGAATTTGGCGAGCAGGCCCAGACCTGCGGCGATACCGGCGCCCAGCCACCACCGCCCGTCACCTTCCGCCTCGATCCGCGCCAGGAAATAGACAAAGGCCGCGCTGGCGACCAGGGACGGCATGTCCGGGGTCGCGGCCAGCAACTCCACCGAGGCCATCAAGCTGAGATTGAAAAACAGCGCCGCCATTGCGGCGCGGTTTTCCTCTTTCAGCGCCAGCGCTGCCGCGCGCCACACGAACCAGCTTGCCGGCAGGGAAAGAAGGATGCCCGCAAACCGCACCCCCAAGGGCGTGTTGCCGAACGCAACGGTGCCGGCACGGATCAGCCAGGCGATCATCGGAGGGTGATCGAAATAGCCCAGGTCCGGATGGCGGGACCAAAGCCAGTAATAGGCTTCGTCCGCGGACAAAGGCAGCTGTGCCGCCGTCGTGGCGCGCAAGACAAGCAAGCCCAGGATGGCAATCAGGCTGATGCGAAAATTGATCACCTTGCTCGCCAGACAAACAATGTCGACATCGCGTAATTCCACAGCACGCTCATGACGGCGCCCACGGCGCCGGCGACCCACCAGATGGGCCGCTCGACATACAGCCAACTCGCCAGATCCACATTCGCCAGAACGCCCACCGAACATGCAAGGCAAAACAGGATAAAGCCCCGCACCATGGCGAAACCCTTCAAACGGCGGTCGCGATAGGTCAGTTCATTGTTGAGCAAGAAATTGCTGGTCATGGCCGCGAAGGTGGCGATGACCTGGGCGGCACGGAACGGCTGCATCAAGGCCAGGCTCAAAGACAGGAAGGAGAGATGCACGACCAAGCCGATACTGCCGACGATGGCAAAGAAGATGAAGCGCGGGTCGACAAGGTCTCCCGTCATCTTGGCCAGCAGCAGGCCCAGAAACTCCACGCCGATCTGGATGTTGAACTTGCTTTCACCTTCGAAGCGCTCGCCGAAACTGTAGGCCTGCTCGGCGATTTTGAGTTTCGATCCCGCCGTGGCCGCAATATCCAGCAGAATCTTGAAACCCGCCGGCGACAGGCGCGGAGCGATCTCGTCAAACCGGTCACGCCGCATCATGAAGAATCCCGACATCGGGTCGGACAAGGGCGTGCCCACCAACCGATGGGTGAGCCGGGTCGCCAGGCGCGAAATGGCGCCGCGGCTTTCCGAAAAACTCGCCGCCGAGCCGCCGGCGACATAACGGGTGGCGGCCACCAGGTCGGCTTCGCCGCTGCGCAGCTTGGCCAGCATCACGGGCAGCACCTTTTCGTCATGCTGCAGATCGGCATCGATCACGGCGACAAAAGGCGCAGCGCTGGACAGCATACCCTCGATGCAGGCTCCCGCCAGGCCCCGCCGTCCCACCCGGCGCAGGCATCGCACCCTTGTGTCGCGGTTGGCGATCTCCTTGACCGCCGCGGCCGTGCCATCGGGAGAATTGTCATCGACAAAAATGGCCTCCCAGGCGATCCCGGCCAGGCTCGCATCCAGCCGCCGCACCAGTTCGGCGACATTGCCGCGCTCCTTGAAGGTGGGAACCACTACCGACAGTTCCGCCGTGGCGGCCAGCCCTGCGTTCGTCGCGCGATCGCTCAAAGTGGCGCTCATCTCTGGTTGTACCCGCTCTCGGCTCGGGCCCTTCGGACAAAAGTGGTAAAAATGGCGATTCGACAGGGATTTGCTCTTTGGTGACGATAGAAGGCTTTACCGTCAAGGGTTTAGCAGCAGCCGGTTATAAATATGTAACCAACTCAGGGATTTGTGACCGCGAAAGGATTGAAACCTTTGATGGCCGGAATGCGTTGAACGGCCATGAGCGACCCAGCCCTGCCCTTTTACAAGCCCCGGCCCCCCCGTCCCTCCCGCCATCTCCCCTTGCGGCTGATCGCCCCTCGGGTGCTGGTGGTGGAGGATGAAATGGCGGTCGCCATGCTGATCGAGGACATGGTCGCCGAACTTGCCTATGAAATCGCCGCCATCGTGCCCAGGCTGGAAGACGCCATGCAGTACCGAGATGGCGAGAATTTCGACCTCGCGATCCTGGACGTTCATCTGAACGGGAAAATGGTTTTCCCCTTTGCCGCCGAGTTGGAAGAGCGCGACATCCCCTTCCTGTTTGTCACCGCTTACGGCCCCCGCGGCATCCCGCCGGAGTTCCGCCACCATCACATCCTGCAAAAGCCCTTCGGCCCGCTGGAATTGCGGCGCGCCCTGATGGAAATTCCTGCCGCGGCTTGATCGCGCGGGCTTTGCGTTCCCTTTTCTTTCAGTGGAAAAAGATCGCGTAGAGCACCACGCCCGCAACGACGGCGAGTGCCAGCGATATATGCAGCACGTAACGCATGACGCCCAGTTCTTTGCCTTGGCGCGCCTGCTCGGCGCTCAAAACCGTCCTGCCGTCCCGGGTCGTTGCCATGTCCTGTCTCCTTTGCTCATTCCGCGGCATGGTCGTTGCAAAGGCGCTGTTCCAATTCCGCGATGATCGTGCCAATGCCACTATCCTCACCCGGCGCCTCGTCCCGCCAGGACCGCAGGATTTCCAACCGCTCGCCATCACTGAAACGGCGATCCCGCAACACGTCATTCGGTGTGCGATAGATGCGCCCCGGATGCTGCTTAATGTCCTGAAGCAATTTTTTCTTGACCATTGCCGAATCTCCTGGCGCCTCAAACCCGGCCGAGCAACGCCAACACCACCACGATCGCCAGCACCAGTCCCAATGTGCCGGACGGGTAGAAACCCCAGCCGCGGCTGTAGGGCCAAGACGGCCAGGCGCCCAGCAAAAGAAGGAGAAGCACGACAATCAGAATGGTTCCGAGCACGGGTCTTTCCTTCCCAATTGTAAAAGGAACTCAATGACCGGGTTGGCGGTTCCAGCAAATCCCAGTTTCCGCGGTTCCATAAGGACGCATGGAACGTTCGCGCCCACGCTTTCATTTCCAATTTGCCGTTTTCAAAAGGAGATGCTGATGAAGATGATTATTCCCATGTTGACGAGTGCGGCATTGATCGTGTTGGCGGGCCCTGCTCTTGCCGGCAAGTCGACGCCGCAGGAACGTGAAGCCACCAAGCAATTGAATCTGGAACAGGCCCAGCAGGCCAAGAACACCAACCAGCAGATCGCGGCGGCTATGCCCAGCGCGAACGCGCAATCGCAAGGCGCAGCCCCCGAGGCTGCTCCCACCACGCCGGTGCAGAGCGCTCCCGCAGCCGACCAGGATCAAAGCCCAGCCACCAGCCCCGCTGAAAATTCGCCGGCGCCCGCCGCGCAACCCGCCCAATGACATCTTAAGTGACACCTTAAGCGACATCTCGCCAGTGACATGCTGATCGCCGGCTGCACCACCGGGCAGCTGGCGATCTTTCTAGCGCTCCACACCTTCATGGTGGCGAAGTCGGTCACGTCGTAGGTCGCATAGGCGAAGACTCCGAACCGCAATCGGTCTCGCTACTCACGCTGCCGCCAGCGAGGGACCGATTTGGGCGCCGAACGCCCGGAGCGTAAGCGGAGGGCTGCGCGACGCATGCTCGCCAACGCTGGCATAGGGCAAGCTTTTCTAAGCTCGTTTTACTCGCTAAGAAAAGCTAAGCCAGCTTGGGCGAGCGGCCGGACCGCCGGCGAATTGAGGCCGATTGGCGAAAGGTCCAGTGGACCTTTCGCCGGCCGAAACTCGCTCGAGATTCCTGGAGTGCGCGCTATGCGGTGCGCCAGCATTGAGCACCCCCGGTGCCCGTCCGATCATCTAAACAATATGATCCATCCGGCGCATAGAGGCGTAGATCGAACGGAATGCCGGGGCGCCAATGGCCAGGATCGCAATTGTCGGAACGGGGATTGCCGGATTGGGGAGCGCCTATCTGCTCCATCCCCGTCACGAGATCACCGTCTATGAGAAAGCCCCGCGCATCGGCGGTCATAGCCGGACCGTGACGGTGAATTATGACGGTCATCCGATTGCGGTGGATACCGGCTTCATCGTGTTCAACCGCCCCAACTATCCCAACCTGTGCGGCTTGTTCAGCCATCTGAACGTGCCCACCCATGCCAGCGACATGACCTTTGCCGCCTCCATCCGGGACGGCTGGCTGGAATGGGGCGCCCGGGATCTCGATGCGGTGGTCGGCCAGCGCCGCAACCTGCTGCGGCCCCAATTCGGGCTTCTGGTGCGCGACGTGATGATCTTCAACGCCTGCGCGCAAAGCACGGTGGAGCGTCATCCTGATCTCAATCTGGAAGGGCTGATCCGCAAATTGGGACTGGGCGACTGGTTTCGCCGCTACTACCTCCTGCCCATGTCGGGTGCGATCTGGAGCTGCCCGCCCTGTGAAATGATGAGTTTTCCGGCACGCACCCTGGTGCGCTTTTTCGCCAATCATCACCTGCTGTCCTTCACCGGCCAGCCCCAATGGCGCACCGTCAGCGGCGGGGCCCGGGAATATGTGCGGCGCCTGGCCCAGCCGTTTGGCGACCGCATCCGGCTGGAGTGCGGCGCGGTAGCGGTGACACGGCCGCATGGCGGCCAGATCGAAGTCCGGGACAGCCAGGGCGGATTTGAACGCTATGACCATGTGGTCATGGCCTGCCATGGCGACGAAGCGTTGGCCCTGCTCAAGGACGCCGATGGGGAAGAGCGGGCGGGTTTGGACGCCTTCCGCTACCAGAAAAACCGCGCCGTCCTGCATCGCGACCAAAGCCTGATGCCCCGGCGCCGCCGCTGCTGGGCCAGTTGGGTCTATACCTCGGACGGAGATTTCCTCCACCCCAAGCTCACCGTCACCTACTGGATGAACCTGCTGCAGGGCATCGACCAGCGCTATCCCCTGTTCGTCAGCCTCAACCCCAAACGCGATATTCCCGAGGCGCTGGTCTTCGATGCCTGCGAATTCGATCACCCGGTGTTCGACCAGGGCGCGATCGCCGCCCAGGGGCGTATCGCCGACCTGCAGGGGCGCCGTGGCACTTGGTTTGCCGGCGCCCATCTTGGCCACGGCTTCCATGAAGACGGATTGGCGAGCGCTGTCAGGGTGGCCAAAGCCCTGGGGATGGAGATCCCCTGGGAAACCGATTGCGGCGCGCTGCAGCAAAAACCACGCGGAGCCGTAGCGATACCGCAGCTTCCGGCATCAAAGCCGGTCCCTGCCGAATTGTTTTGAACCGCGACCACGATTAATCTTTCCGGCCTTCTTGGATGAGGAAGCCGCGATGTCGTTGATACCCGCCTCCTATATCGAGAAAAGCTGGCACAAGGCGCTGGGTGCGCTGGAGCATGGCGAATTGGAATTCATTGCCCCCAATGGCGAGGTCACAGTGGCGCGCGGGCCAACGCCCGGGCCCAAGGCCCGTTTCCACATCCACGACTGGGACGTGCTGCGCCGGATCATGGCGCGCGGCGATATCGGGCTGGGCGAGGAATATATCGCCGGCAGTTGGGACACCGACAGTGTCGAGAAGCTGGTGAGCCTGTTCCTGCTCAACCTGGATCATTTCTGCGATTTCTCGCACGGCAACATCCTCAATCGCGCCGGCTTTGTGATCCACAATGCCCTGGTGCGGCGGAATTCCATTTCCGGCTCGGCGCGCAACATCCGGGACCATTACGATGTCGGCAACGACTTCTATTCACTGTGGCTGGACAAGAGCATGACCTATTCGTCAGCGCTCTACGGCGCCGGCGCCGACCTGTTCCGCGCCCAGCAGAACAAGTATGAGCGCATCCTTTCCAAGTTCGATCGCGCCAAGGCGGATGTGCTGGAGATCGGCTGCGGCTGGGGTGGATTTGCGGAGCGTGCCGCCGCCGACGGCCATCATGTGACCGGCCTGACCATTTCCCCGTCCCAGCACAAATTCGCCACCGAACGGTTGAAAGGGGCCGCCGACATTCGGCTGGAAGATTATCGGCGCTGCAAGGGGCAATTCGACAATATCGCTTCGATAGAGATGTTCGAGGCGGTGGGCGAACACTATTGGCCGGCCTATTTCGCCACCGTGGCGGAACGTTTGAAGCGCGGCGGCCGTGCCATCATCCAGACCATCACCATCAAGGATGAGTTGTTCCCCGGTTATCGCACCCGCAGCGATTTCGTCCGCCATTATGTCTTTCCCGGCGGCATGCTGCCGTCCTTGGCGCGCTTCCGCGAGGAGGCGGAAAAAGCCGGACTGAAATTCGTCGATGCCTTCCGTTTCGGAAAAGACTATGCCCGCACATTGCGCGAATGGCTGGTCCGCATGCAAAGCGCGGAAAGCGAGATCAAGGCGCTCGGCCATGACCAGCAATTCCTGCGCAACTGGCAGTTCTATCTGGGGATCTGCGCTGCGACCTTTGAAGTTTCGCGCACCGATGTCGTCCAAGTGGAACTGGTAAACGCTTAGGGCAAGTTGCCCCCTCCGGCCTTCGCATCTTTGCTTTTGGCGCTCCGGCTCTCGCCTACGCGCCTGCAAGCGATGCTACGGCCACCTCCACCTTACAAGCGCGTATCCGCGCGCCCGGTATTCAGGGTTTCTCAGAGTCGGTCATGACATCGGCAAAGGTCAGCCGCGCGTCGAACAGCGAGCGCACCACCAATTGAATCCGGGTCGACACACAGAACCGCCGCTTGGCGTCCTCGATATGCTTGTGCACGGTGGATTCACTGATCCCCAGAAGCTGCCCGATTTCCCAATCGCTTTTGCCTTGCGCCACCAGGACCACGCAGTCGCGCTGGCGCGGCGTCAGCTGAGGTCCGCTCGGGACACCTTGGGGTTGGTGCGAGCGCAGATTTTCCGCGGCATCGAAGGCCAGCGCCCCGACATAATGCGCTGCCGCCAGACTTGAGAGGGGCAAGGAAGCCCCGGTCTTCATCATGAAGGAACAGCAGCCCGCGAAGACGCTATAACTGCCTCCTTGATCGGCATCGCGGGCGCGATGGATCGGGACGGTGACAGCCGCGCCCACGCCCGCAGCATGGACGGAGTCGATGAATCGGCTTTGAGGCGGGGTCAGGACGATCAGGCGGGACAGGTCCGACCACAGGAACGGTGCGTAGGATTGTGCCGCCGTCACCAGCACGGGATCACTGGAAGGCACCGCAGCCATGGTCCAGCCGGGCGGCAGGTCCGCCAGCCAAACCTGGCCCATCGCGCCCTGCAGCAGGAAATGGTGGAACCCCAACGCCCAGACACCGTCGCGCACGAACCCGCGCAACTGCGCCAGATCGCGGGCACTACGGGAAGCGCGGGCAAAGTCTTGCACGATCCGGGGCCGGGCGTTGATTTTCTCGTGTTCGCGCGCTTGCGGTCCCTGCTCCGGCAGATCGAGGGTTTCGTTCATGGCAGAACTCTATAGCCTGAAAAGGCAGGGGCGGAAGCTTGGCGTGAGCGTTAACGGGCGCAAGCCGGACCGCCCCACCAAAAAGGGCGTTAGGCGCAAGCCGGACCGCCCATCAAAAAGGGCGTTAGGCGCAAGCCGGACCGCCCCATCAAAAAGGGCGTTAGGCGCAAGCCG